>NZ_CP060041.1:900000-1082076 GCF_014211915.1 Burkholderia cenocepacia
CGTCGTTTACCGTGCGCACGTTCGGCCACCTGCATCGGCTCGGCGCACGCTTTCATGCGCAGCGCGAGACGGGCGCCGTGGTGCGCGACCTCGAGAAAGGCACGGCCGGGATCGGCTACCTGCTCGGCGTCGCGGTGTTTACGATCGTGCCGACGGCCATCGAGATCGGCTCGGTGCTGGTCATCGTGATCAGCAAGTACGGCGGCGGCTTCACGGCGATCATTTTCGTCACGTTCGCCGTCTACGCCGCGTATACGGTGGTGTTTACGCGCCGGCGCATGCGTTACCAGCGGCGCGTGAACGCGCTCGAGGCCGAGTCGAATTCGCGCGTGGTCGACAGCCTGCTGAACGTCGACACGGTCAAGTATTTCGCACGCGAGGACGTCGAGCGCGACCGGCTCGACCGCGTGCTCGACGAATGGCGCGAGGCCGGCGTGGACAACCAGTACGCGCTGTCGGCGCTGCATATCGGGCAGAGCGCATGCATCGGCGCGGGGATCGCGGCCGTGATGCTGCTCGCCGGGCAGCAGGTCGCGCGCGGCGCGATGACGATCGGCGATCTCGTGCTGATCAACGCGTACATCATCCAGATCAGCCTGCCGCTGAACGCGCTCGGTTTCGTGTTCCGCGAGGCGAACGACGCGATGACGAACATCGAGCGGCTGTTCGGGCTGCTCGATGCGCGCGGCAGGCCGGGCGAGGACGGCGATGCGCCCGGCGCGCAGCCGCTCGTCGTGCGCGGCGGCGCGATCGAGTTCGAGCACGTCGACTTCGGCTACGAGCCGAGCCGGCAGATCCTGTTCGACGTGTCGTTCCGCATCGAGCCCGGGCAGACGATCGCGGTGGTCGGCGGCAGCGGGTCGGGCAAGTCGACGCTCGCGCGGCTGCTGTTCCGGCTGTACCAGCCCGATGCGGGCACGATCCGGATCGACGGTCAGGACTTGCGGCTCGTCACCGAGCGCAGCCTGCGCGACGCGCTCGGCATCGTCCCGCAGGACACCATCCTGTTCAACGACACGCTCGCGTACAACATCGCGTACGGCAAGCGCGACGCGACCCGCGGCGAGGTGATCGCGGCGGCGCGCGGCGCGCAGCTCGACGCGTTCATCGAGCGGCTGCCCGATGCATACGACACGCGCGTCGGCGAGCGCGGCGTACGGCTGTCGGGCGGCGAGCGGCAGCGGGTCGCGATCGCGCGCGCGCTGCTGAAGGCGCCGCCGATCGTCGTGTTCGACGAGGCGACGTCGGCGCTCGACACGCGCTCGGAGCGCGCGATCCAGCAGGAACTGATGCGCGTCGCGCAGCATCGCACGAGCCTCATCATCGCGCACCGGCTGTCGACCATCGTCGACGCCGATCGCATCCTCGTGATGGAGCACGGCCGGCTCGTCGAGCACGGCACCCACGACGAACTGCTCGAAAGCGGCGGCGTGTATGCGCAGATGTGGTCGCTGCAGGCGAAGCAGCGCGAGCTGGAACGCACGGAAGCGAAGTTCGCGCGGCAGCCGGTGCGGATCAACCCGCTCGTGTCGCAGGTGCTCGATTCGCTGGCGGAGGCGGCCGCGCGGCGCGGCGTGCCGGTGTTTCGCCATGTGTCGGACGAGGATCTCGTCGTCAACGCCGATCCGGCCGCGCTGCGGCGCTTCGTGTGGGAGCTGTGTCGCGGCGCCATCGAAGCGAGCAGCGGCGGGCAGCTCGAGGTGCGCACCGCGCGCCACGACCCGGAAGCGCGCATCACGATCGCGTGCACGGGCGTCGACGCAACGGAACTGTCGCTGATCGATCTCGAACGATTGCAGGACGCGATCGAGGAGGCAGGCGGCTACGTCGTGCGCGAACGCGACGATACCGGCGTGACGCTGCACCTGTCGCTGCCGATGTACGCGGTGGCGCCGGCGTCGATGCAACCCGCCGGCGCCGTGCCGAACCTGGCCGCCGGCGCGGCGGCCACGGCCAAGCCGCTCGACGGCCTGCGCATCGCGTGCGTGGACGATCACGACGAGGCGCGCGAGGCGCTCGGCGCGCTGCTGAAGGTGGCTGGCGCCGACGTGCACGCGTATGCGTCGGGCCAGGCGTTGCTGGACGACCTGTGGCGCGCGCGCCGGGCCGACTGGCCGGCGCTGCTCGTCTGCGACATCGACCTCGGCGACGACGAGGACGATGGTTACGCGGTGATGTCGCGCGTGCGTCAGCTCGACGCCGCGCGCGATCGCGACGGCCGCGCGCCGCTCGAGGCGCTGGCGTTGTCCGGCCATGCGCGCGATCGCGACCGCACGCGCGCGGTCGAAGCCGGTTTCCATGCGTACCTGACCAAGCCCGCGGTAGCGGCCGACCTGATCGCGGCGTTGCGTGCGCTCGCGTTTTCCTCTGGAGAAATCCATGCCGAACCTTCTGAACCCGACGACACCCGAAGCCCTGAACGCGCGTCGCGGCGGTAGTGCGTTCGCCGACCGCCAGGCCGCGGTGGCGGCCGTCGAGCTGCTGCTGCCGACGCTGTCCGCCGCGCTGCAGAGCGACTTCGTCGGCGACAGCGGCTGCCTGCACATCGTGATCATGGACCCCGCGCTCGGCCCGCACGACGCGGCGTTCGAGGACGCGATCCTGTATGAGTTTTCGCTGCCCGACCCGAAGGACTGGGACGCCGACTATCGCGCCTACGCCCGCGCCAAGGCGCGGCTCTCGTGGGAAACGGGCCGCGACGGCCACGTCGTGCAGGCGCTCGAGCCGTATCGGTTGCGCGCGGGCGACACGAACCTGTGGGGCGGTGTCGCGCTCGGCGGCATCGTGGTCGGCGTGTCGGGTGCGCAGCCGTGGTTCGACGAGGCGTTCGCGGGCTGCATCGCGCACTGCCTGCGCGCGCTCGCGAAGCACCGCGCGCAAGCCACGCCCGACGGGCTCGCGATCTGAGGGGCCGCCCAGGCGCGGCGGCCCGGACCCGTTTTTACAGCCGGTTATAAAAAAGCCAGCGGGCGCGCGGCACAGCCCGATACGGCACGGGCACACGCAGGCCGGCACGGTTTTCGCTGTACCTCATGCACGGACGGTTGTCGCGACAAGTGTCGCCGTCAGCCGGATGGTTTTCCGACATCGACAGGAGGTGCAGGTGAACGCGACTCACGATCCAGCCAAACCGCCGCTCGCCGGCCGGACCGCACTCGTGACCGGGGGCGGCCGCGGTCTCGGCGAAGCCATTTGCGAAGAGCTTGCGCAGCACGGCGCGCACGTCGTCGTCGCCGATCTCGACGGCGACCGCGCGGCGGCCGTCGCGCAGCGGCTCGAGCGGCACGGCGGACAGGCGGTCGGCCGGCCGCTCGACGTGCGCGACGAGGCATCGGTGCTGCAGGTCGTGCACGACGCGCGCGAATCGCTCGGCGAGCTCGACGTGATCGTCAACAACGCGGCGATCGACGTGACCGCGCCGATCGACGACGTGAGCGTCGACGCGTGGCAGCAGGTGCTGATGACGAACCTGTTCGGCCCGTACCTGATGTGTCACGCGGCCGTGCCGATGATGAAGGCGCGCGGCAACGGGCATATCGTCAACATCGCGTCGACCGCGTCCAAGCGTGCGTGGCCGAACGCGTCCGCGTATCACGCGACGAAGTGGGGGCTGCTCGGGCTGTCGCACGCGCTGCACGCCGAACTGCGGCCGAGCGGCGTGCGCGTGTCGGCGATCGTCGCGGGCGGGATGCGCACGCCGTTCCTGCTCGACCGTTTCCCGGACATCGACGAGGACACGCTGCAGCCGCCGGAGCACGTCGCGGCCGCCGTGCGCTTCGTGCTGACCCAGCCGCCGGGCACCGTGGTGCCGGAGCTGATGGTGCTGCCGATGAAGGAGACGTCATGGCCCTGAAGCGCGAACGGCGGCTGCCCGGCGCGGTGCTGCTCGACAAGGACGGCACGCTGCTCGACGACGTGCCGTACAACGTCGACCCCGCGCGCATGCGCCTCGCGCCGGGCGCCGCGCGCGCGCTGCGCACGCTCGGCGCGACCGGCATGCCGCTGGCGGTCGTGTCGAACCAGCCGGGCGTCGCGCTCGGCCGCTTTACCGAAAACGAGCTTGGCGCGGTCCGCCAGCGCCTCGCCGAACTGTTCGAAGCAAACGGCGCGACGCTGGCGGATTTTTTTTACTGCCCGCATCACCCGCGGGGCAGCGTGCCGCGCTACACCTGTGACTGCATCTGCCGCAAGCCGCGCCCGGGCATGCTGCGCCGCGCGCTGAGCGCGCTCGGTGCCGTGCCCGAATGGAGCTGGATGATCGGCGACATTCTCGACGACGTCGAGGCCGGCCGCACCGCGCGCTGCGGCACGATCCTGGTCGACTGCGGCAATGAGACCGAGTGGCAGCTCAACGCCGCGCGCACGCCGCACCACGTCGTCGATCGCATCGACCTGGCCGCCGACATCGTCGTGCGCGAAGCCGTGCGCCGGCACGGCTCGTGGGTGCGGCGATGAGCACGGCCTGGAGCCGCGCCCGCCGCATCCTGTGCGTGCGGCTCGACAGCATCGGTGACGTGCTGATGACCACGCCCGCGCTGCGCGCGCTGAAGGAGAGCGGCGCCGATCGCCAACTGACGCTGCTGACGTCGCGCACGGGCGCCGCGCTCGCGAAGCATCTGCCGATGGTCGACGACGTGTGGAGCTACGACGCGCCGTGGGTCAAGCATCCCGACGTGCGCGGCGATCCGGTGGCCGATCTCGACATGATCGACCGACTGCTGGCCGGCCGTTTCGACGCGGCCGTGATCTTCACCGTCTACAGCCAGAACCCGTTGCCCGCCGCGATGATGTGCTGGCTCGCCGGCATTCCGCTGCGGCTCGCGCATTGCCGCGAGAACCCGTACGAACTGCTGACCGACCGCGTGCCGGAAACCGAGCCGGAATCGCACGTGCGCCACGAGGTCGCGCGGCAGCTCGCGCTGGTGCGTGCGATCGGCGCGAAGACGTCCGACTGGCGGATGGCGTTCGAGCCGGGCGACGCGGCGCGGCGTGCGGTGCACGCGCGCCTGCAGGTCGCGTTGCAGCGCGTCGGCGGCGCGCGTGAGCCGGGAGCGACGCGCGCGCGCTGGCTGGTCGTCCATCCGGGCGCGACCGCCGCGTCGCGGCGCTGGCCGGCCGAGCGCTTCGGCGAAGCGGCCGCCGCGGTCGCGCCGCTGTTCGACGGCATCGCGGTGACGGGCAGCGCGGACGAACGCGCGCTGGTCGACGCGGTGTGCGAACGGGCGGGGCCGCGCGCGGTGCCGCTGGCCGGCGTGTTGCCGCTCGGCGAACTCGGCGCGCTGATCGAGACGGCCGACCTGCTGCTGTCGAACAATAGCGGCCCCGTGCATCTCGCGGCCGCGCTCGGCACGCCGGTGGTCGACCTGTACGCGCTGACCAATCCGCAGCACACGCCGTGGCGGGTGCCGCACCGTGTGCTGAACGTCGACGTGCCGTGCCGCAACTGCTATCGCAGCGTGTGCAACCAGCCCGGCCATCCGTGCCTGCGCGGCGTGAGCGTCGACGACGTCGCCGCCGCCGTGCACGCATTGCTGCGCGGCCGCGCGCGCCATGCGCAACGCGCGGCCGAGCGGGCTGCCGCCCACGACGAAGGCGAGCCGGTCGCGGCGCACGCATCGAACGTGATTCCGTTCGCGCACGCCATCACGAGGAACTGACGCATGCCTGAATCGACCTATACGCTCGGCATCAACGCCGCCTTCCACGACAGCGCCGCGTGCATCGTGCGCGACGGCGTCGTGATCGCGGCGGCCGAGGACGAACGCTTCACGCACGTGAAGCACGCGAAGCGCCCGGTGCCGTTCTCGACCTGGGAGCTGCCTTTCCACGCGATCGACTATTGCCTCGCGGAAGCCGGCATCACGCTCGCGGATGTCGACCACGTCGCGTATTCGTACGACCCGTGGTTCGAACTCGACCGCGAAGGCACGGCGCCGGCACTGACCTTGCCGCTGTCGCCGTCCGCGCATGCGCCGCGCGAGGATGGCGCGTCGCCGTGGCATCCGCTGTTCCTGTCGTCGATCGTCAACGCGCCGCGCCAGCTCGCGGGCGGCGCGCCGCATCACCTGCAGCGGCGCTTTCGCGGCGTCACGCACGACGGGCCGTTCCGCTGGCATTTCATCGAACACCATCTCGCGCACGAGGCGAGCGCGTTTCTCGCGGCGCCGTTCGAGCGCTGCGCGGTGATGACGATGGACGGGCGCGGCGAGCGCGCGACGACGAGCTACGGCGTGTTCGACGGCCGCGCGTACCGGCGGCTCGGGCAGGTCAACCTGCCGCATTCGCTCGGGCTGCTGTACGAGCGCTTGACCCGCTATCTCGGCTTCCTGCACTCGTCCGACGAATACAAGGTGATGGCGCTCGCGTCGTACGGCAAGCCGGTGTTCGCCGACGAGATGCGCAAGCTGGTGCGGTATCGCGGCGAAGGGCGCTACGACGTGCTCGACGCGGATCTCGCGGCGCTGTTCGGCCCGGCGCGCGAACGCGGCGGCCCGATCGAGCCGCATCACTGCGACATCGCGCATGCGTTGCAACTGGTGCTCGAGGAGACGACGCTGCAGGCGGTCGACTGGCTCGCCGCCGAGACCGGCGAGCGGCAGCTCGCGATGGCGGGCGGCGTCGCGCTGAATTGCGTGATGAACGCGCGGATTCGCGATCGCGGCCCGTTCGACGACGTATGGGTGCAGCCGGCCGCCGGCGATGCGGGCACCGCGCTCGGCGCCGCGCTGTGGACCGACTTCCGGATGCGCGGTGCGCGCGGCGACTGGCGGATGGATCACGCGTATCTCGGGCCGGCGTACGACGACGACGCGATCGAGGCGTTCCTGAAGGAAGCGCAACTGCCGTACCGGCGCCTTGCCGACGTCGCCGCGCAGACGGCCGCGCTGCTCGCGGCGAACCGCGTGATCGGCTGGTTCCAGGGGCGCATGGAGTTCGGCCCGCGCGCGCTCGGCGCACGGTCGATCCTCGCGTCGCCGATCGATCCGGACATGCAGCAGAAGCTGAACCGGATCAAGGATCGCGAGGATTTCCGGCCGGTCGCGCCGGTCGTGCTCGAAGACCGTGCGCATCACTGGTTCAGCGGCGGCCGGCGCACGCCGCTGCGCGCGCCGTTCATGCTGTTCGTGTACGACGTCGTGCCCGAGCGCGCCGCGAAGATTCCGGCGGTGCGTCACATCGACGGCACCGCGCGCGTGCAGACCGTCGACGAAACTCAGCATCCGCTGTTGCATGCGTTGCTGACCGAGTTCGACGCGCTCACCGGCGTGCCGGTGCTCGTCAACACGTCGTTCAACACGCGCGGCGAACCGATCGTGTGCTCGCCGCGCGACGCGATCGAATGCTTCTGGACCTCGCCGCTCGACGCGCTCGTGATCGGCCCGTTTCTGCTGGAGAAGCCGCGATGAACATGCGCGACACGCACCTGCCGCCCGTGGTGTCGGTGGTCGTGCCGACCTACCGGCGGCCCGATCTGCTCGAACGCTGCCTCGACGCGCTGTGCGTGCAGGTGTTCGATCCGACCACCTACGAGATCGTCGTCGTGGACGACGATCCGGCCGGCAGTGCGCGCGCCGTCGTCGATGCGTGCCGCGCACGCGTGACCGACGTGCCGGTGATCCGCTACATGACCGCGCCCGACACGCAGGGGCCGGCCGGCGCGCGCAACGTCGGCTGGCGCAGCGCGGGCGGTGCGCTGATCGCATTCACCGACGACGACACGATCCCCGATCCGACCTGGCTGCGCCACGGCGCGGCCGCGCTGTTGGCCGAGCCGTCGGCGTCGGCCGCGGCCGGCCGGATCGACGTGCCGGTGCGGCCGCGCCCGACCGACTACGAACGCGACGCGGCGGGGCTCGCGCAGGCGGAATTCGCGACCGCGAACTGCTTCGTGCGGCGCGCGGCGCTCGAACGCATCGGCGGCTTCGACGAACGCTTCACGCGCGCGTGGCGCGAGGACGCCGACCTGATGTTCGCGCTGCGCGAGCATGCGGGGCCGATCGTCGACGCCGACGCCGCGCGCATCGTGCATCCGGTGCGCCCCGCGCGCTGGGGATCGAGCATCGGCGCGCAGTCGAAGGTGTATTTCGATGCGCTGTTGTACAAGAAGCATCGCACGACCTACCGGCGTCATATCCGGCCGGTGCCGCCCTGGCATTACTACGCGGCCGTGCTCGCCGCGCTCGGCGCGATCGGCTGTTTCGCGGCCGGCTGGCCGGCGCCGGCCATCGTGTGCGCGGCGGTGTGGGCCGCGATCACTGCGGGGTTCTGCGCGAAACGGCTGCGCGGCACGCAGCTCACGGTGTCGCATGTGGCCGAGATGATCGTCACGTCCATCGCGATTCCGCCCGTGTCGCTGTACTGGCGCATGCGTGGCGCGCTTCACTTCAGGGTGTTATTCCTATGAAGCTCGATCCCGGCGTCGATTCCGACGGCTCGCGCGGCCCGAAGCGGATCGCGGTGTTCCGCGCGTTGCAGCTCGGCGACATGCTGTGCGCGGTGCCCGCGCTGCGCGCGCTGCGACGCGGCGAACCGGATGCGCGCATCACGCTGATCGGGCTGCCGTGGGCGCGCGAGTTCGCATCGCGCTTTTCCGATTACATCGACAGCTTCATCGCCTTCCCCGGCGCGCCGGGGCTAGGCGAACAGCCCGAACCCGACGCGGCCACGCGCGAGGCATTCATCGCCGAATGCCGCTCGCGCGACTTCGATCTCGCGATCCAGCTGCACGGCAGCGGCGCGCACACGAACGCGATCGTCGGGTCGCTCGGCGCGACGCGCACGGCCGGCTTCGTGCCGGCCGACGGCGGCACGACCGCGCTCGACTGCGCGCTCGTGTGGCGCGACGACGAACCCGAAGTGACGCGCTATCTGGCGCTCACGCGCAAGCTCGGCTACGCGGACTGGGGCGACTACCTCGAATTCCCGCTCGGCGGCCTCGACTACGCGCTGTGGCACGTGCTCTGCGACGAACACGCGCTCGACCCCGGCCGTTACGTGATCGTCCATCCCGGCGCGCGGATGGCGTCGCGACGCTGGCCGGTCGAACGCTTCGCGCACGCCGCGCGGCAGCTCGCCGACGACGGCTGGCAGATCGTGCTGACCGGCACGCGCGCGGAACTGGCGCTGGCGAGCGCGTTCGCCGAGCATCTCGGACGGCCGTGCGTGAACCTGTGCGGCCGCACGCCGCTCGGCGCGCTGGCCGCGCTGATCGCCCGCGCGCGGCTGCTGTTGTGCAACGACACGGGCGTATCGCACGTCGCGGCCGCGCTTGGCACGCCGAGCATCGTCGTCGCGTGCGGCAGCGATACGGCCCGCTGGGCGCCGCTCGACACCGAGCGTCATCATGTGCTCGCGAACTACCCGCCGTGCCGGCCGTGCATGTTCGATACGTGCCCGTACGGGCACGAGTGCGCGACGGCGATCGGCGTCGGCGACGTGATCGGCCGGGCGGGTGAACTGCTCGCGGAGGAGAGACGTCATGTCACGTAAGCGGTTGCGCGTGCTCACCTGGCACGTGCATGGCAACTACCTGTATTACCTGTCGCAGGCGCCGCACGATTTCTACATCGTGACGAAACCGCAGCATCCGCCTGGCTATGCGGGCCGCGTCGGGCACCTGCCGTGGGGTGACAACGTGCACGAGGTGCCGGCCGAGTGCGTGCGCGACACCGAATTCGACTGCGTGCTGTACCAGCACGCGAAGCACTACCAGCACGACCGCCTGCGGCTGCTGAGCGAAGCGCAGCGCGCGCTGCCGACGCTGTTCGTCGAGCACGATCCGCCGCGCGAGCATCCGACCGACACGCTGCATCCGGTGCAGGACCCGAACGTATTGCTGGTGCACGTGACGCCGTTCAACGCGCTGATGTGGGACAACGGCGTGACGCCGACGCGCGTGATCGAGCATGGCGTGCTGATGCCCGAAGGTGTCGAGTATCACGGCACGCTGCCGAAGGGCGTGGCCGTCGTGAACAACCTCGCGCGCCGCGGCCGGCGCCTCGGCGCGGACCTGTTCGAGGTCGTGCGGCACAGGGTGCCGATCGATCTGGTCGGGATGGGGTCGAGCGAGCTTGGCGGGATCGGCGAGGTGCCGAACCCGGCGCTGCCGCAGTTCCTGTCGCACTACCGGTTCTTCTTCAATCCGATCCGCTATACGAGCCTCGGGCTCGCGGTGATCGAGGCGATGATGATCGGGTTGCCGATCGTCGCGCTGGCGACGACCGAGATGGCGCAACTCGTGAAGACCGGCAGCAACGGCGTGGCCGATACGCGGCCGGCCGTGCTGATCGACGCGATGCGGATGCTGATCCGCGATCCGGAACTGGCGCGAGAGTGGGGCGCGGCGGCCAAACGCGACGCGTGCGAGCGATTCGGCATCGAGCGGTTCGCGCGCGACTGGGACGCCGCATTGCGCGACGTGACGGGGTGACGGCGTGATGGCGTGACGGCGGCGTGACCCGCCGCACTTACGGCATCGTCGCGGGCGGCGAAGTGGAGGCGCTGCCGCCGTTCGACGCGTTCGCGGCCGGCGGCGCGCTGCCGCTGGCTGCATTGCGCTCGCTTTCGGGCAGCAGCGCGAGCCGGTTGTACAGCGTTTTCAGGCTGATGCCGAGCGCCTTGGCGGTGCGCGGCTTGTCGCCGTTGAAATGCCGTAGCGACGCGACGATGAAGCGCTGCTGCGTATGCGCGAGCGTCGTGCCGATATGCAGCGTCATCGCGTTGTGACGCACTTCCTCGCGCGGCGGCGGGCGGCGCGGCAACTGCAGCTCGATCTGCTCGTCGGCGAGGATGAACGCGCGCTCCAGCGTATTGCGCAGTTCGCGCACATTGCCGGGCCACGTGTACGCGCGCAGCGCCTTCATCGCCTGTGTCGACAGCCGTTTGCGCGTGCGGTGCCGCGCGTTCAGCCGTTCGACGATCTGCAGTGCGATATCGCCGACGTCGTCCTCGCGCTGCCGGAGCGCAGGCACGTGCAGCGCGATCGGCGCGATCCGGTAGAACAGGTCTTCGCGCAGCGCGCCGCTGCGCAAGGCCTCGACCGGATCGTGATGGGTGGCCGCGACGATCCGCACGTCGAGCGGAATCGCCTCGTGGCCACCCACGCGCACGATCGTGTTGGTTTCGAGCGTGCGCAGCAGCTTGACCTGCAATTCGAGCGGCATCTCGGCGATCTCGTCGAGAAACAGCGTGCCGCCGCGCGCGGCCTCGAACATGCCCACATGTTGTGCAACGGCACCCGTGAAGCTGCCTTTTTCGTGGCCGAACAACTGCGACTCCGCGATGTCCTTCGGAATCGCGCCGCAATTGACGGGCACGAACGGCCCGCGACGGCGCGGGCTCATGTCGTGAATGAGCCGGGCGACGATATCTTTTCCCGCACCGCTTTCGCCGACCACCAGCACACTCACGCGGGTGGCGGCGACGCGCGACACTTTCAGCAGCAGATCCTGAATTGTTCGCGAACGACCGAACAGTCGCGTGCCGTCATCGTCGGATTTCGACATGGAGTAATAACCGGGTTGGGAAGTTTTGACCGAATGTGTCGTGACCAGGTAAAAAAGGACGTGGCACACGTCGTCTTTCACGTACTCAGAATACCTTTTATACGGATTCGCCGACATTGAATCTGGCAATGCCATTTACGGCGACAGATAGATTTATTCGATGAGCGGCGAATGCACGACGTCGTTCTTCTATACTGCTAAGCACTCGTTTTCAGTGCAGGACAGCCTGTCTGCCCGTTCGTGTGCAGCGTCGAAGAGATGACGCGCATGACGCTGCACGTGCCGCGGTGCCGGCCGATGCACGCGCCGGGCCGCATTACAAGGAGCCTTGATGCCTTACGTCCTGATCGTCGAAGACGACGCCGATACGCGAACGATGCTCGCCACGCTCGCACGCACGCAGCAATTGACGTGCGATACGGCCGCGACGCTTGAAGAAGCGCGCACCCTCGTCTCGACGCATACCCCCGATCTCGTGCTGTGCGACCTCGTGCTGCCCGACGGCAACGGGATGGATCTGTTCGACGCATTGCCCAAGCGCGCACATTGCGAAATAGTATTGACCACCGGCCACGCGAGCCTCGAAACCGCGATCGACGCATTGCGCCGCGGCGCGACCGATTACCTGGTGAAGCCGCTCAACATGCAGCGGCTGAACAGCATCTTCGCGCGCGTGCCGCGCACGACCGCGCTGCATGAGGAAATCGCCGAGTTGCGCTCGGAATTGCAGCGCCTCGGCCGTTTCGGCCGCATGCTGGGCAGCTCGCCCGCGATGCAGGCCGTGTACGACGCGATCGGCCGCGTCGCGCGCACCGAAGCGTCGGTGCTGCTCACCGGCGAGTCGGGCACCGGCAAGGAACTTGCCGCGCAGACGGTGCACGACTTGAGCCTGCGCCGCCGCGGCCCGTTCCTCGCGGTGAACTGCGGCGCGATCGCCGCGAATCTCGTCGAGAGCGAGATGTTCGGTCACGACCGCGGCAGCTTCACCGGCGCGGAACGCCAGCACAAGGGCTTCTTCGAACGCGCGGACGGCGGCACGCTGTTTCTCGACGAAATCACCGAGATGCCGCTCGAATCGCAGGTCAAGCTGCTGCGCGTGCTGGAGACCGGGCGCGTCACGCGGCTCGGCTCGACGCGCGAGATCGACGTCGACGTGCGCATCGTCGCCGCGACCAATCGCGACCCGGAAGCCGCGATGGCGGACGGCAAGCTGCGGCCCGACCTGTTCCACCGGATCAACGTGTTCCCGATTCCGCTGCCGTCGCTGCGCGAACGCGGCGACGATATCCCGATGCTCGCCGACGCGTTCCTGCAGCGCTACAACGAAGAGAGCGGCCGCAACCTGCGCTTCTCGCCGGCCGCCCGCGAAGCGCTGAAGACCTACGAATGGCCCGGCAACGTGCGCGAGCTGCGCAACTTCGTGCAGCGCGCGAGCATCTTCACCGACGCCGACGTGATCGACACATTGCCGCCGCCGATCATGGACGAGTTGTCCAGCATGGTCGATTCGCATGAAGATCGCGTGACGGTGCCGTTCGGCACGCCGCTCGAGGAAGTCGACCGCAAGCTGATCCTCGGCACGATCGCGCAATGCGGCGGCGTGAAGGCGCAAGCGGCCGAGGTGCTCGACGTCAGCCTGAAGACGATCTACAACCGGCTCGCGCAACTGGAAGACGAAGCGGAGAAGCCGGATTCCTGATGCCGCTACGACCGCGCTCATGTTTCCGTTCCGGCCTCGCGGCGCGTATCGCGCTCGAGGCGGCGGCGCATGCGTTCGACGTGCGGCGGGATCGTGCGTCGTTCGCGCAGGATCCATGGCAGGCCGGCGAACGTGCGTACGATCGCGCGTTCGCGGCGCAGCAGCGGCAGCATGCGCAGGGTATGCCGCCACGCGGCCGTGGCCGGCCACCTGAGCCACGCGGTCCACACCGCGTTGCGGGCAGCGGTGCGCGCGCGCGTGGGCCGGTCGCGCTGCAGCGACGGGTAGTGATGGACGGTCAGGCGCGGTGCATACACGAGCCAGTGTCCCGCGCGATACAGGTCGAGCGCGAGCAGCGCTTCCTCGCCGCCGAGGAAGTAGTGCGGATGGTAGCCGCCCGCGCGCATGAACGCGTCGCGCCGGAACGCGGTCGCGCCGGCCAGCAGCCCGAGGATCGGCCGGCCCGGCAGCGCGACGGGCGCGTCGAGCGGGCTGTCGGCCATCAGCCGGCAGGTCGGGTCCTCGCGTTCGTCGGGGCCGACCAGCACGCGCGCGGTGACGGCCGCGACGTGCGGATACGCGTCGAGCAGGTTCGCGGCTTCGGCGATCGAGCCGGGCGCCCACCACGTGTCGTCGTCGCAGAACGCAACGTGGCGCGTGCGGGCGACGGCGACGCCGAGGTTGCGGCCGGCCGCGCCCAAGTTGCCCGGCGCATGCACCAGCGCGACATGCGGAAAGCGGTCGCGGATCAGCGTGGCCGTGTCGGCGTCCGCCGCGTTGTCGACGACGACGATCGCCGGCCGGTCGGGCAGCACGGACAGGTGTTCGAGCGTGCGCGCGAGTTCGGCGGCGCGCCGGCAGGTCAGCACGATCGCGGTCACGCGCGGCTCGCCCGGCGGCAGCGCGACGCGCGCGGGCGTTACGCGGACGTGACGTCGCATTCGAGCCGCCAGATCGTTTCGGGTTCGCGGAGAGCGGCACGCATATGAGGTTCCAGCAGCGTTACCTGGCTCGCGTACGCATCGACGGCGGCGGCTTTCGCGGCGACGCTGTTCGTGTCGCCGGCGGCCGGCGCCGCGACCGGATGCGCGGTCCAGCCGCGCTCCCGCCATTCGATCACGCGCCTGGCCATCAGCCCGTCGATACGGCGATACGGCACGTCCTCGTAGAAGCGCCAGACGTGCGACGGATCGTCGGCACGCAGCAGCGACAGCATGGCCGCCTGCACTTGCAGATGATCGCGGTGGAACAGGCCGGCCGGCGCGAGCACGCCGAAGCCCGGGTGCGCGTCGAGCGCCGCGGCCACGCATGTCGCGATCGCGGTCGACGTCGTCGGTACGCCGTACTGATCGTCGAGGAAATCGAGCCACACGGGGCGGGCGTCGAGCAGCGCGAGCGCGCGGCGGTCTTCGTCGCGGCGCGCGCGCACCGCTTCGTCGGCATGGCGGAAGCCCGCGCGCTGATCCCACGGGGGCGCGGGCGTGCCGTGCGGCGGGATGCCCGCGAACACGGTGACGACGATCGAGCCGGGCGCCTGCGCGAGCAGTTGCCCGCAACTGAAGACGGCATCGTCGAGATGCGGCGAGACGACGAGCCAGCGTGTCGGGTCGGGCATGGCGTGAAGTTCTCCATCGTGAGCGGCCGGGCCGCCGGTTCCGATCGGCCAGCATGCGTCGTGCCCGCGGGCGGCGCCCGCGCCGGCCGCTGTCGAGTGTCCCCGCAGGAGCGTGTCCAATGACCGAAATTGCACGGCCGCAGGCCGGAAATTACGCAACGGCCGTGATGCTGGTCGCGATCGCGACCGTGTTGCAGACGCTCGCGATCCGGTTCGGCGGCGTGAATCTGCCGTTCGTGCTGTATTACCCGCTGCTCGCCGGCGCCGCGTGGGCGACGTCGTTCGTGTTCGGCATCGTGTCGACGGTGGTCAGCGGGCTGCTCGTCTGGACGCTGTTCCTGTCCGATCCGGCCGCCTATACGACGCCGCTGCCCGACCGGCTCGTGCAGCTCGGCACGTTCATCCTGATCGGCGCGCTGGTGTGCGCGGTCGCGTCGCTGCTGCATCACACGCGGCTGACGAACGATCGCGCGCGCCGACGCGAGGCGGCCGCGCGCCGGCAGTTCGAGGCCGTGCTGCGCGCCTTGCCGCACGGCGTGATCGCGACCGACCCGAACGGGCGGCTCACCTATCTCAACGCGGCCGCGGCCAAACTCGTCGGCTGCCGGCCGGACGAGGCGGTGGGGCTGCCGGTGCGCGACGTGCTGCGGATCGTCGATCACGAAGGCCGCCGCGTGCCGACCACGCCGCTCGACCATGCGCTCGGCGGCGCCGAGGCGACGTCCGACCGGCACTGGCTGCAGGCCGGCAGCGGCGAGCCGGTGCCGATCGTCGCGGTCGCGTCGCCGATCGGCGATGCGGAAGGCAACCTGGACGGCGCGGTGCTGCTGTTGCGCGATGCCGGCGCGGACCGCGCGCGCATCGATGCGTCGCGGCTCCAGCATGCGGTCGTCGAGGCGTCGCCGGACGCGATCGTCGGGATCGACGCCAGCGGCCGCATCGCGAGCTGGAACGCGGCTGCGCAGCGGCTCTTCGGCTACGACGAGGCCGACGCGCGCGGCCGCAGGTTCGACACGCTGATCGCGCGGCGCTGGCTGCGGCTCAATCCGCTCGCCGACGCGTTCGACGCGATGCAGGAACCGGTCGGGCCGCTCGAACTGTTGTGCGTGCGGCGCGACGGCCGGCGCTTTCGGGCGACGGTGTCGGCGTGCCCGGTGCAGGGCGACGCGCGGGCGTGCGTCGCGCTGTCGCTGACGCTGCGCGAGACCGGTGCGCAGCGTCGTCGCGACCTGCGGGCGCAGCGCTCGCTGCAGGGCGCGCGCGATGCGCGCGATCAGGCCGATACGTCGAACCGGCTGAAGGACGAGCTGCTGGCCACGGTGTCGCATGAATTGCGCACGCCGCTGAACGTGATCTACGGGTGGATCGAGGTGCTGCGCAACACGGGCGACCACGCGTTGCAGCATCAGGCGATCGACGCGATCGACCGCAGCGCGCGTTCGCTCACGCGGATGGTCGGCGACATTCTCGATGCGTCGTCGCTCGCGACCGGCAAGCTGCGGCTCGACGCGACGCCGGTCGACGTCGTGCGGTTGTTCTCCGATCAGGTCGGCACGTTCCAGACCGCCGCCTCGTCGGCCGGCATCATGCTCGCATTCGACTGCGACGCGTCCGCGTGCATCGTGTCGGGCGATGCCGAGCGGTTGCGGCAGATGCTGTCGAACCTCATCTCGAATGCGATGAAATTCACGCCGGCCGGCGGCAGCGTGACGGTCGGCCTCGCGCGCGACGGCACGCAGGTGGTGCTGACCGTGGCCGATACGGGGCAGGGCGTCGCGACCGAGTTCCTGCCGTACGTGTTCGACATGTTCCGCCGCGCGGACGATTCGCCCGCGTCGCCGCGACGAGGGCTCGGTCTCGGCCTGTCGATCGTGCGACATATCGCGCAACTGCACGGCGGCAGCGTGAGCGTCGCGAGTGCGGGCCGCGATCGCGGCACGACGTTCACGGTGACGCTGCCGGCCGGCTGGCAGCCGGCCGGCGCGATGGCGTGGAGCATCGCGCAGGCGCGCGGTCGGCACGAGGCGCTCGTGCTCGACACGCAGCGCATCCTGATCGTCGACGACGACGCGACCACGCGGGCCAGTCTCACCGCCGCGCTGACCACGTTCGGCGCGGCGGTCGCGATCGCGTCGTCGGGCCGCGAGGCGCTCGCGATGGTGGCCGACATGCGGCCGACGGTCGTGCTGTCCGACCTCGCGATGCCCGACGGCGACGGCTTCTGGCTGCTGGAGGCGTTACGGCGCGGCGCGACGAACGGCGACAGCGGCCCGCTCGACGTGCGCGTGCTGGCCGTCACCGCGCACGCTGGCCTCGCCGACGAACGCCGCGCGCTGGAGGCCGGCTTCGACGGCTACCTGTGCAAGCCGGTCGACGTGCGCGAACTGGCGCACAAGATCGCGCACGTGACGAAGCGCGACGGCTGACGCACGTCGCGCTTCGGTTGCTTCGGTCGCGTCAGCCGCGTCACGTCGTCGGCGCCGGCCGGTTCTGCGTGTGGACCTGGGCCAGCAGATGCGACGCGATGCGCGTGCTGCGCACGAGGTCGCCGGGCGCGTGGTGCGTGACCTGGCGCTGAATGAAGTAGCGCGCGGTGTGCGCGAGCCCGTTCGCGAACGTCGTCGTCGCGCGCCAGCCGAGCCGCTTCTGAGCGGCCGCCAGATTCGGCCGCCGCTGGCGCGGATCGTCGGACGGCAGCGGCCGGAATTCGATCGGCACGTTGGCGCCGACGATCCGCACGACTTCCCGCGCGACGTCGATCATCGCGATCTCCACGTCGCTGCCGAGATTGACCGGCTCGCTCGCATCCCCCGGTTCATCCATCAGCCGGATCAACGCATCGACCATGTCGTCGACGTAGCAGAACGAGCGCGTCTGCTTGCCGTCGCCGTAGACGGTCAACGGCTGTTCCGCGAGCGCCTGCGTGACGAAGTTCGATACCACACGCCCATCGGCCGGGTGCATGCGCGGGCCGTAGGTGTTGAAGATCCGCGCGATCCGCACGTCGATGCCGTACTGGCGGTGATAGTCCGCGAACAGGGTTTCCGCGCAGCGCTTGCCTTCGTCGTAGCACGCGCGGATGCCGGTCGGATTGACGCGGCCGCAATAGTGCTCGTCCTGCGGATGCACGTCGGGGTCGCCGTACACCTCGCTCGTCGACGCCTGCAGGATGCGCGCCTTCACGCGTTTCGCGAGGCCGAGCAGGTTGATCGCGCCGTGCACGCTGGTCTTGGTCGTCTGCACGGGGTCGCGCTGGTAGTGAACGGGCGACGCCGGGCACGCGAGGTTGTAGATCTCGTCGACTTCGACGTAGAGCGGAAACGTCACGTCGTGCCGCATCAGCTCGAAATTCGGCGCATCGAGCAGGTGCGCGATGTTGTCCTTCGTGCCCGTGTAGAAGTTGTCGACGCACAGCACGTCGTGGCCGGCCGTCACGAGGCGTTCGCACAGATGCGAACCGAGAAAGCCGGCGCCGCCGGTGACGAGGACGCGTTTTCGGTCGTAGCCCTTCATTACGTATTCTCCTTGCGGTGTGCGAGCACGCCTCGCGTGGTGGCGACCGGCGTGCGCCGGCCGGTGCCGGCCGACGTGCCGGCGCGCTGCGCGTGGGCGACGTCGCGGTAGATGTCGACGAGCCGGTCGGCGACGCCTTGCCAGGTGTAGAAGCGATGCGCGCGCAGGTAGCCGGCGCGGCCGAGCGCCGCGCACAGGTCCGGTTGCGCGCGCAGTTGCACGAGGCGCGCGGCCAGCGCGGCCGGGTCGCGCGGCGGGACGAGATAGCCCGTCGTGCCGTCGTCGACCGTCGTGCGGATGCCGCCGACGTCGCTGCCGATCACCGGCGCCGCGCACGCCATCGCCTCGACCGGCGTGATGCCGAACGGCTCGTACCACGGTGTCGTCACGAACACGTCGGCCGCGCTGTAGTACAGGTGCAGCGCATCGCGATCGCGCCGGCCGACGAAGGTCACGCGGTTCGCGATCCCGAGTTCGTGCGCGAAGGCGGCGAGCCGAGCGAGTTCCGGGTCGCGCGCGGGGTCGGGCGTCGGCTGGCTGCCGCCGACCACGTACAGGTGTGTCGGCCGATGCGGATCGCGCGGCATGCGTGCGAGCGCGTCGATCACGGTGTCGATGCCCTTGCGCGGCACGAGGCGCCCCAGTTGCAGCACGACGAACGCGTCCTGCGGCCAGCCGAGCCGCGCACGCGCATCGACGCGCGGCACCGGCCGGAATTCCCGCGCATCGAAGCCGCACGGCACGATCTCGATGCGCGCGGTGTCGGCGCGATAGTGCGTCGTCAGGTCGAGCGCATCCTGCGGGCATTCGGCGATCAGGCGGTCCGAGCGGCGCGCGAGCGTGTCCTCGATCGCGAAGCGGGCGTCGGGAAAGCCGTCGGCCGTGCCCTGGTGCAGCCGCCGCACGCGGCCGAGCGCATGGAACGTCGTGACGAGCGGGATGCCGAGCGCTTTTTTCACGCGCAGCGCCGCGTCGCCGGACATGAAGAAGTTCGCGTGCATCACGTCGACCGGATCGGGCTCGCGCCGCATGCGCGCGATCATGTACTGCGCGAACGGGCCCATGTACGGCAGCAGCTGCTCCTTGGGCACGTCGGTCGGCGGGCCGGCTGGCACGTGGATCACGCGCATGCGCGGGCCGATCGACACGACTTCCGGCAAATGCGGATTGTCGCAGCGGGTGTAGACGTCGACGTCCAGGCCGCGCTCCGCGAGCTGCTTCGCGACGTTCGCGACATAGATGTTCTGACCACCGGCATCGACGCCGCCGATCACCCCCAGCGGCGACGCATGTTCACTGATCAACGCAATTCTTTGCATGGTATTGTTCCCGGTATCGGGGCCGCGCACACGGGCCACCCTTGTTGGTCGCTCGGCAATCGGCATGCCCGCCGGATTGCGGGGAAAACCGCTTCCCGGTGTGCCGAAAAAATTACAACGCGTTGGATGAAAGGGCGTCTGATCGCTGTGGCGCGCTGGCATGCGGCGCACGCGGCGCGGCACGCGACTTGCGCGCCTCCCTTTTACCTGCCGGCTTGTCCGGCTTGACGAAAGGAGGTCACGATGAAGGTATCCCCGCTGCAAGCCCGCTCCCCGCGAATCCGCCGTCAACGCGCGCTGCGCACCGGCATGGCGGTCGCGATCGCCGCGGCCGCCGCGTGCATGGTCGTCGCGCCGAACGCGGTCGCCGCCGGCGACGACGGCACCGCATCGTCATCGACGTCGTCGTCGCATTCGAGCACCGGCACGAAGATCCGCGACGCGACGATCACGACCAAGGCGAAGGCCGAACTCGTCGGCACGAGCGGCCTGTCGGCCGGCGACATCCACGTGAAGACCCGGCACGGCACCGTGACGCTCACCGGCAGCGTGCCCGACGAGCAGCAGCGCACGCAGGCCGTCAGCGTCGTGAAGCAGGTCGAAGGCGTGCAGGGCGTGCGCGACCAGTTGACCATCCGGCCCAAATAACCGCGACGCGACCGTCACAGGAGTCCAGCGATGAACTGCATGCTCAAACCGGTCGGCGAACAGACGATCGTGATTACCGGCGCGACGAGCGGCATCGGTCTCGTCACCGCGCGCAAGGCGGCACGGCGCGGCGCGAAGCTCGTGCTGTTCGCGCGCAACGAGGAAGCGTTGAACACGCTGTGCGAGGAAATCCGCCAGCACGGCGGCCTCGCGGTGCCGGTCGCCGGCGACGTCGGCAATGTCGAGGACCTGCAGCGCGCGGCCGCGGCGGCGGCCGACACGTACGGCGGCTTCGACACCTGGATCAACAATGCCGGCGTGTCGATCTTCGGCACGGCGGCCCAGGTGCCGCTCGAGGATCAGCGCCGGCTGTTCGACACCAACTACTGGGGCGTCGTGCACGGCTCGCTCGTCGCGGCCGACCATTTCCGGCGCAAGAGCGATTTCCACGGCGGCGCGATCATCAACATGGGCAGCGAGGCGTCCGACGCGCCGGTGCCGCTGCAAAGCGCGTACGTCGCATCGAAGCACGCGGTGAAGGGCTTCACCGATTCGCTGCGGCTCGAGATGGAAGCGGACCACCTGCCGGTGTCCGTCACGCTGATCAAGCCGGCCGCGATCGACACGATGTTCGTGATGCACGCGAAGAACTACATGAACGTCGAGGCGAAGCTGCCGCCGCCGATCTACGACCCCGATCTGGTGGCCGACGCGATCCTGTTCGCGGCCGCGCATCCGCGCCGCACGCTGTTCGTCGGCGGGGCCGCCAAGTTGACGTCGGCGAGCGCGTACCACGCGCCGCGCCTGTTCGATCGCCTCGCGGCCACGCTGTTCTCCCGCGGCCAGCGCACGGTGCGCCCCGCGCGGCCGCGCGACGACAACGCGCTGTACGACTCGCGCCACGCGCTGCACGAGCGCGAAGGCATGGAAGGGCCCGTGCTGCGCAGCTGTGCGTACAACTCGGTGGTGCAGCGGCCGAAGGTCGCCGGCGCGGTCGCGCTCGGCGCGGCGGCGCTGGTGTTTGCCGCGTTCGCGCGCGCGCGCCGGCAGTCCGCGTGATTTCGTTCATTTTCCAAGGAGGCTTTCATGACATCCCGACAACATACGGGCCACGAATACAGCCACTCGCGCGCGCACGAAGGCGAGCGCACGCAGCAGGACCACGACAAGGGCGGCCATCAGACGGGCCACGGCAAGCCGCCGAGCCCGGTCGACGTGCAGAAGGCGCTGAAGGGAATGGACTACCCGGCGAGCAAGTCGGACGTCGTGCAGTGCGCGGAACGCTCGCATGCGGACCCGGCGGTGCTCGACATGCTGCGCAAGATTCCGGAGCGCGAGTACGACACGCCGGCATCGGTATCGAAGGAACTCGGGCGGCTGATGTGAGCGTCGCCCCGTCGCGCCGCGTGCTTGCGCGCGCGGCGCATCCACCACGAGGAGCACGACCATGGCGATGATCGTCGCAGGCCGTTTCACGACGTTCGATGAAGCGGAAGGTGGGGCGCGTCACCTCTACGAGCGCGCGTTCAGGCCGGACGACGTGTCGATCTTCTTCCTGAACCCCGGCGGCCAGCACGCACGCTTCCCGATCGGCGGCGACGTGTATGCCGACACGGCGGCCAAGCCCGGCGGACGCGGCGCGATGGTCGGCGCGATCCGCGGGCTGCTGATCGGCGTCGTCCTCGGGTTGATCGTCTATGCGCTCGGCCTGCGCTACTGGTTCGTGCCGGCCGCCGCCGCGCTGGCCGGCGCCTATCTCGGCGCATTCGGCGGCGCGCTCGGCCGCATGCGCGGCGAGCAGGCCGAAGGCAAGGGCACGCTCGCGCAGAGCGAGACCGGCGTGATCCTCGCCGCGCGCGTGACGCCCGACACCGCGACGGCCGCCGAAGACGTGCTGCGCGCGACCGGCGCGAAGTCGATCGAGCGCGTCGAAGGCGACTGGCAGGACGGCGAATGGCGCGATTTCGATCCGGTGCGCCGGCCCGACGAAGCGCCGTCCGGCGGCCCGCGCTGACCACGCCCTTTTTCCAAGCGCTTGCAACGCCAACCGTAAAAACACGGCCGCCGTGCGCGGGCCGGCGTGCGCCGCGCGCGGCACGCCGCTTGCGCAGCATCGGCGGCACCTGTTCAAGGAGGAACCCATGACCACCGCACAGACTCCCCCGCCGCAAAAACAGACGCAGCAGCCGGGCACGGAGCGCGACATGCATCCGAAGCCGCGCGACGAGGCGGCCGACTACGTCGGCAGCGGCAAGCTCGCCGGCAAGGTCGCGCTGGTGACGGGCGGCGACAGCGGGATCGGCCGCGCCGTGGCGGTCGGTTTCGCGAAGGAGGGCGCGGACGTCGCGATCGTCTACCTGAAGGAATCCGACGACGCCGCGCACACGAAGCAACTGATCGAGCAGGCCGGCCGACGCTGCGAGGCGATCGCGTGCGACGTCGGCGATCGCCGGCAGGCGCGCGATGCGGTCGCCCGCACGGTCGAGCGGCTCGGCCGGCTCGACGTGCTCGTGAACAACGCGGGCGAGCAGCATCCGCAGCCGGGCATCGAGGACGTGTCCGAGGAACAGCTCGAACGCACGTTCCGCACCAACGTATACGGGATGTTCTTCTGCACGCAGGCCGCGCTGCCGCACCTGAAGGAAGGCGGCCGCATCGTCAACACGGCGTCGGTCACTGCTTATCACGGCAGCCCGAAATTGCCCGACTACTCGGCGACCAAGGGCGCGATCGTCGCGTTCACGCGCTCGCTGTCGATCGAGCTGGCCGAACGCGACATCCGCGTGAACGCGGTCGCGCCGGGGCCGATCTGGACGCCGCTGATTCCGTCGACGTTCACGCCCGAGCAGGTCGCGAAATTCGGCTCGAACGTGCCGCTCAAGCGGCCGGGCCAGCCGGACGAATTGATCGACTGCTACGTGCTGCTCGCGTCGGACGGCGCGAGCTACATGACCGGGCAGACGCTGCATCCGAACGGCGGCTCGATCGTCGGCGGCTGATGGCCGTTTCCACGCAAGCACCAGGAGAAAGCTGATGAGACAACCCAACTGGACGATCGCGGCGCTCGCCGCCGGCGTGCTCGCCGTGTCGGGGCTTGCTCGCGCGCAGATGCCGAGCGAGCCGCCCGCATCGAATGCGCATGTGCCGGGCGGCGTGATCAACCCGTCGTCGGGCGCTGGCGCCGCCGGGGACCCCGGCATCGCGAAAGCGCCGAAGGGCACCGACGCGGAGTTCGTCGACAAGGCCGCGATGGCCGGCAAGGCCGAAGTGCAGGCAAGCCAGCTCGCGCTGAAGCAGGCGCAGTCGGCGGACGTGCGGGCGTTCGCGAAACGGATGGTCGCGGATCACGGCAAGGCGAACGCGAAGCTCAACGAAATCGCCGCGCGCAAGGGTATCAAGCCGCAGGTCGAACAGATTTCCGATCCTGACGTGGAGGCGCTGCGCGGCAAGAGCGGGCACGACTTCGACACCGCGTATCTCGCGGCGGCCGGCCCCGATGCGCACCAGAAGGCGGTCGCGTTGTTCGAGGACGAAGCGCGCGACGGCAAGGATGCGCAACTGCGCGCGTTCGCCCAATCCACGCTGCCGACGCTCAAGCATCACCTGAGCATGGCGCAGACGCTCGCACGCAAGGTGGGCACGCAATAACGCGTGCCCGGTTCCACCCCTGGGCCGCCCATGCGGCCCGCTTTTTCGGAGAAGCAGTCATGGCCCAACGGCAATCGAAGCACGAAGGTATCCTCGAACTGCTCTGCCAGGCATACGAGACCGAGCTTGGCGGCGCGCAGATCTACGAGGCCGCGCTCCAGTGCGCGACCGACGAGGACCTCCATAAGGAATGGGAGAAGTACCATCGCGAGACGCTGCATCACCAGGAGGTGCTGCGCAAGGTATTCGAAACACTGGGCCTCGATCCGGATGCGCAGTCGCCGGGGCGCGCCGCGGTGGCGGCAACCGGCAAATCGCTCGTGCAGGTGATCCAGCAGGCGAAGAAGCAGGCCGACCCGGCGGTCGCGCAGGTCGTCGCGGCCGAGTGCGTGGTGCTGGCCGAAACCAAGGATCACCTGAACTGGGAGCTGATCGGCTACGCGGCTGATCAACTGCCCGACAGCGATGCCGCGAAGGCGCTGAAGGCCGCGCACGACGAGGTCGAGGCCGACGAGGACCATCACCTGTATCACACGCGGGGCTGGGCGCGCGAAATGTGGATCGAGTCGATGGGCTTCAAGGCGGTGCTGCCGCCGCCGGAGGAAGTGAAGAAGGTGGAGTCCGCGGCCGATGCGGCACGTGCCGAGCGCTCGCGCGGCAAGATGATGTAACACCCGGGCGGGCGTGCCGCGCGCGGCGCGGCCGCCCGCTTGCCGGTCCATCAGGTTGCGTACGCAACCTTATGCACGTCCCCCGCTTCAATCCCTCACGTCAGCACATCGACGATCATCGTCACCACCGACACCGCCATCAGCGCGACCGCCAGCCAGCCGAACATTTTCGATACCGGCCCGCTGCCGGGCTGTCCTGCCGCATCGCGCTGTTGCGACAGCAGCATCACCAGCACGAGCATCGGCACCGCCGCGACGCCGTTGAGCACGGCGCTCCAGTACAACGCGCGGATCGGGTCGATCGGGCTGAAGCAGATCGCGATGCCGACGATCACGCACAGCGCCAGCACCGTGTAGAACGCGGGTGCGCGCCGCACGGGCTCGTTCAGCCCTTCGCGAAACCGCCACGCTTCCGCGCAACCGTAGGCGGCGCTGCCCGCGAACGCGGGAATCGCGAGCAGCCCGCAGCCGACGATGCCGAACGCGAACACCAGGAACGCGGCTTCGCCGGCGATCGGCCGCAACGCCTCGGCGGCCTGCGCGGTGCTGCCGATGTCGTGCCGGCCGTGCGCGAAGAACACGGCCGCGCCGATCACCATGATGCAGAACGACACGGCGTTGGTGACGATCATGCCGGTCCACGTGTCGAACGTGATGCGCTGTTCGGTCTCGCTGCGCGTGTTGCGCTCGCCGTTCTGTTGCTCGGCCGTGGTTTCCTCGACTTCGAGCGCGGCCTGCCACACGAACAGGTACGGGCTCAGCGTCGTGCCGAGCACGGCGACCGCGGTGGTCGCATAGTCGTGCGTGAAGGCGATGTGCGGCAGCACGATCGCGTGCAGCAGGTTGCCCCAGTCGACGTGCACGAAGCCGAGTTCGAGCACGTACGCGATCAGGCCGAGCGTCATCCATTTGAGCCAGCGCGCGTAGCGTTCGTACGACAGCATCACCTGCAACGCGAGCGATGCGATCCCGTAGAGCGGCGCATACCAGTAGCTGCGGCCGCCGACGACGAGCGCCGTCGCGTCGCCCATCGCCGCGAGATCGGCGCCGACGTTCACGACGTTGACGATCACGACCATCCCGATCAGCATCTTCGCGACGCGCTCGGAATAGTGCTGACGGATGCCGGCCACGAGCCCTTCGCGATTGCGTCGCCCGATGAACGCCGACGCGAGCTGCACGGCCACCATCATCGGCAGCGTGACGACGATCATCCACAGCATGTTGAAACCGAACTGGCTGCCGGCCTGCGCGTAGACGGCGACGTTGCTCGGATCGGCATCCGACGCGCCCGCGAGGAGGCCGGGGCCGAGCCGCCGATACCACGGTTTCGCGGCGGCCGGCGGCGCCTCGGCCGCCGGCTGCGCGTCTTCGTCGAGTCCGCTCATCCGGCATCCCCGTGCGTCGGGCGCCCGCCGCCGTGGCGCCGCTCGCGGGCGAGGCGCGACGCGGTGCGCAACGCGTCGACCAGCGTGCGGTATGCATGCTCGCGGGAATCGGCGCCGCGCGTGCGCAGCACGTACGAAGGGTGATAGGTCGCGACGACGAGCCGGCCGTCCTCGGTGCGCACCGGAGCGCGCGTGCGCTCCAGCGTCGCGTCGTTGTCCTGCAGCACCGCGCGCAGCGCCGTCGCGCCGAGCGCGACCACCACGCGCGGCTGGACGGCTTGCAGTTCGCGCTCGAGCCAGTAGTGGCACGCCGCCACTTCACGCTGCGCGGGTGTCTTGTGCAGCCGGCGCTTGCCGCGCGGCTCCCATTTGAAGTGCTTGACCGCGTTCGTCAGGTAGACATGCGCGCGTTCGATCCCGGCTTCGTCGAGCGCGCGGTCGAGCATGCGGCCGGCCGCGCCGACGAACGGCAGGCCGGCGCGGTCCTCCTGGTCGCCCGGCTGCTCGCCGACCAGCATGATCGGCGCGTCGACGGGCCCGGCGCCCGGCACCGGCTGCGTCGCGTGTTCCCACAGCGCGCAGCGGCGGCACGCGTCGAGCGTGGCCGGGGCATCGTCGTCGAGCGGCTGCCGCGTCGGCGCCTGGCGGTCGGGCGTTTTGCGCGTCATGCGGCATCTCCGGCGCAGGCCGGACGGGCGGCACGCTGCCGTCGCGCGGAACATGCCGGCGCTCGTGCTGTCGCACGCGCATTGGGAAGCACACCGGACGATCGAAGCCGCATCGTGCGCATGAAAGACTCCTGTGTCGAGGATGCGAGCAAGGCAGCAACCGGCATGCCGCATGCAGTCGGCATGGGCGCGCGCCTTGCGTGGCAGGCCGGTCCAACGACAGGAGAAGCACGATGCAACTCGACCCCGGCGACGATCCGGCCGCCGACGACGTGCTGCTGTGGCGCGCGCCCGACAGCGTGCCGCGCCGTCCGCGCCGCGTGCTGGTCGTCGACGACTATCGCGATGCGGCGGATGCGCTGCGCCTGCTGCTCGAGGCGCGCGGCTTCGAGTGCCAGGTCGCCGACGACCCGTTCGCCGTGTGCGACGTCGCGCGCGACTGGCAGCCGTTCGCGGTCGTGCTCGACATTGCGATGCCGGGCCTCGACGGGCTGCAGCTCGCGGCGCGGCTGCGGCGCGATCCGCAAACGTCGGACATGCTGCTCATCGCATGCAGCGGGCTTGCGTCGCGGCGCGATTGCGAACGGGCGAAGGAAGCCGGCTTCGACGCGCACTGCGCGAAGCCGCTGACGCCGCACCGGCTGCTGGGCTACCTCGAATCGGCGAGCGGCGGCGCCATGAAGCCGGACGGGGACGTTACACGACCCTTGTAAAAAGGCTGACGGCGCGCGGGGCGCGGCCGCTCACGCGCCGGTGCGCGGCGCGGCGCGCGCGCTCGAGCGGCCGGCCGCGGCGGCCAGCGCGCCGGCCAGCAGGAGCAGCGCGGCGCTCAGTGCGAAGGTTGCCCGGTAGCCGTGCAGGTCGAATAGCAAGCCGCCCGTCGTCGCACCGAGCGTGATCGCCAGTTGCACGACCGCCACCATCAGCCCGCCGCCGGCCTCCGCATCATGCGGCAGCGTGCGCGCGAGCCAGGTCCACCAGCCGACCGGCGCCGCCGTGCCGAGCAGGCCCCACAGCGCGAGCAGGCACGCGGTGGCCGCGGTCGACGCGCCGAAGCCCGTCAGCGCGACCGCGATCGCGGCCATCAGCAGCGGCGTGGCGACGAGCGTGCGGTGCAGCCCGTATTTGAGGACGCCGCCGATCAGCGCGGTGCCCGCGACGCCCGCGACGCCGATCACGAGCAGCATCAGCGACAGCGTGGTCGTGCCCACGTGGGTGACGGTTTCGAGGAACGGGCGCAGGTAGGTGAACAGCGCGAACTGGCCCATGAAGAACACGCCGACCGCGGCCATGCCCCATGCGACCGGCCGCCGGGCCAGCAGCGCCGCCGCGCCGACGCGCGTGCGCGGCGGCGCGGACGGCATCGCCGGCAGGCTGACGAGCTTCCAGCCGAGCGCGAGCGCGGCGACCGGCACGACGCAGAAGAACGCCCAGCGCCAGCCGACGATCGCGCCGAGGAAGCTGCCGAGCGGCGCGGCCACGACGGTCGCGAGCGCGTTGCCGCCGTTCACGATCGCCAGCGCGCGCGGCACCTGGCGGTCCGGCACGAGACGCATCGCGGTCGCGGCGGACATCGACCAGAAGCCGCCGATCGCCACGCCGATCAGCGCGCGGCCGGCGATGAACGCCCCATAGTTCGGCGCGAACGCGACGACCGTGCCGGACACGATCGTCAGCAGCGTCAGCGACAGCAGCAGGCGCTTGCGATCGCAGCGCCCGGCGAGCGACGCGATCAGCAGGCTCGTCACGAGCGCGAACGCGCCCGATACGGAGATCGCCTGGCCGGCCTGGCCTTCGCTGACGTGCAGGTCGCCCGCGATCGGCGTGAGCAGGCTGACCGGCATGAATTCGGACGCGACCAGCGCGAACGCGCCGAGCGACATCGCGAGGACGGCGCCCCACGCGGCGGTATGGCCCGGCGCGGCGCCGCACTCGGGCGTGGAAACGGATTGCATGACGGAAATCGGAGCGAACGGGGCCGGTCGCGGGCTCAGTCGCAATGCGCGGCCGTGTCGCGGCCGGCCAGATGCGTGCGCGCGTCGTCGTTGCGGGCGGCCTCCACCTTGATGGCGGCGGCCTGCGCGTCGTCGACCCACGTGCGCGGATTCATGCGGGCGGGATTGAACCCGGCGGCCGAGTAGCGAACCATGTCCTCGCGAACCTGCTCGCGGGTGAGGCCCGACGCGGATTGCGCGAGCAGCGGGGTGGACGCGACGAGCGCGGCGACGGCGGTAACGGTGGCGAAAAGACGGGTATTCATGGCGTGTGATTCCGGAAAGCGGGAGGCCGGCGTGCCGGGCGGGAGCGCGGCGCGACGGGTCGATGGCTTCGCAGTCTAGCGAGTCGTCCGGCATCGATTAAGTAGCACGGCGCGCTTGGACTTATTAGCTAAACCGATGAATCGCCGCCGGCGATGCTACGATTGGCGCTCGTCCCGACCGGAGCCTTTCGACATGGCGCGCGAAAATTTCAACGATCTGCTCGTCTTTCTCGCGGTGGCCCGCGATCGCAGCTTCACGCGCGCGGCCGCGCGGCTCGGCGTGTCGCAGTCGGCGCTGAGCCAGACCGTGCGCGATCTCGAAGCGCGGCTCGGCGTGCGGTTGCTGGCGCGCACGACGCGCAGCGTGTCGACGACCGAGGCCGGCGAAGCGCTGTTCAATGCGGTGGCGCCGCGCATCGACGAGATCTCGGCGCAACTCGCCGCGCTGTCCGATTTCCGGGACAAGCCGGCCGGCGTGGTGCGCATCACGGCCACCGAGCATCCGATCGACACGGTCATCTGGCCGAAGCTGCGGGCCGTGCTGCCCGACTATCCGGACATCCGCGTCGAGCTGTCGGTCGACTACGGGTTGTCGAATATCGTGGAGGAGCGCTACGACATCGGCGTGCGGTATGGCGACCAGGTGGCGCAGGACATGATCGCGGTGCGCATCAGCCCGGACATCCGGATGGCAATGGTCGCCGCGCCGTCCTATCTCGACGGCCGCAAGCCGCCGAAGAAGCCGCAGGATCTGCTCGACCACGACTGCGTGACGCTGCGGCTCGCGACCGCGAAGGGCATCTACGCGTGGGAATTGAAGAAGGGCAAGAACGCGATCCAGGCGCGCGTGAACGGCCGGATCACCTGCAACACGCAGCCGCACCTGCTGCAGGCGGCGCTCGACGGCTTCGGCATCGCGTTCGTCACCGAGGACATCGCACACGCGCATCTGCGCAGCGGCGCGCTGCGGATCGTGATGCCGGACTGGTGCCCGGTGTTCCCCGGTTATCACGCGTACTATCCGAGCCGCCGCCAGGCGTCGCGCGCGTTTTCGGTCGTGATCGACGCGCTGCGGCATCGGTCGTAGCGCACGGCGTCCGGCGCCGGCGCGGCGCGGGCCCCACGCGCGGATAGAAAAAGAACGCCCCGCGCGGGGCGGGGCGGGTCGAACGGATGCGCCGGCGAACCGGCGCGCGTCAGAGGTGGTCAGTGACGGCCGCGCGTGCGCGGATCGTTGAGGTCTTCGGTCGGATCGGTCAACCCGAGCTCGTCGCCGGCACTCCAGTACGGCGTGCTGCCGTAGAACTCGTGCAGTGGCTCGGCCCATTGCGGATCGGCCATCGCCGGCCAGTGGTCCTTGTCGAACCCCGGCGCATTGCGAATCCGCTCGGACGATACCGACAGCAGGAAGCACTTGCGTTCGGTATCGAGCGTCAGCGCGCTCCACGGAATCGCGTGCAGCTTGTCGCCGATGCCGAGGATGCCGCCGCTCGACAGCACCGCATACGCGATGCGGCCGGAGCGCACGTCGAGCATGATGTCCTTGATCTTGCCGACATCGTCGCCGTCGGTCGTATAAACCTTGTCGCCTTCCAGCGTATCGGCTGCCATCACGTCGGGGCCGGGGCCGGCCGCCGTCGCGGCGCCCTTGCCGATGATGCGGGTCTGACCTTGATCGGGAGTCTGCATGGTTTCCTCCAGGCTGTGTGGGGCGCGACCGTGCCCGGGGCCGGGCCCTGCGGGTCGCGCGGGTGGGCGCGGCGAAGCGGAAAACCGCTCCGTCACGTCTGTTTCGGTTGCGACACGCCTTCGAGCGTGTTCGCCACGTCGTCGCGCTCGGGGCTGGCCGTGCGCGTCGCGATGTCGGCGAGCGACAGCATGCCGACCAGTCGCTTGTCGTGATCGACGACCGGCAGCCGGCGCAGTTGCGCGTCGGCCATGTAGTGCTGGATCTCGTCCAGCGAATCGTCGTCGAAGCACCATTCGATCGGGCCGGACGCGACCTCCTGGATGCGCGTCTCCGGCGGCTTGCCGGCCGAGATCGCGCGCACCGCGAGATCTCGGTCCGTCACCATCCCGACCAGCCGGTTGTTGTCGCACACGGGCAGCGCGCCGATGTCGTAGCGCTCCATCAGTTGAGCGGCGTGACGGATCGAGTCGGTCGGTGCGATCCGCACGACGTCCTGCGACATGATTTCGTTGACGCGATGCATGAATTTCTCCTTGCGGGTTGAGGGTGAAGCAATGTGCCGATGCGGCTGCCGTGTTCCAGCAAACCGCATGCCGTGCAGCCGCGGCCCGTGTCGTCACTTCTCGTCGCGTTCGCGTTTGTCCTCCCACGGCCCGTCGTCGTGCGTGCCGGGCGGCGTGTCGGGCTCGATGCGCGTGACGCCGCCGGTCGCGGGCGGGTCGCTGGCCGGAAACGTGTCCTCGAGCTGCTTGTCGATATGACGTTCCGAATGGCGCGTATGGGTGCGGTCCTGGTCCTTCAGCGGCGGCTGCGCGTCGGGCTGCCGCTCGTGCGCCGGTGCGTCGTGGCCGTGCCGGGTCGAATCCTTCATCGCGGTGCTCCGTATCGGTGACGAGGAACCGCCTGTGCCGCAACCTGCGTTCCCGGCCCACGCGCCCGGCACGCGACTTGCCGCTGCAACGGCGACGACCAGGACGACGACCATGACGACGCGCTCGCGGCGGGAACGACCGCCGCGACCACATCACGCGGGAGGCACGACGATGATTCCGAAACGACGACCAGGGGTGCGCTACGAGATCAACGTATGCGGCGGCGGATTCGATTCGGTGAAAAGCCATTTCGATACGTGGAAGCACGAGCCGCTGATCTACCGGCCCGAGCGCCGGATGTTCGAAGGCAAGGCCGACGTGCGGCCGCTCGGCGACGAGACGTTCGGCGCGACCGAGCCCGCGCGCTTCGCGCTGCAGCGGGCGTGCGAGCCGTCGGACCCGTATGCGCTCGCTGCACGCGTGCGGGACGACGGCCGCGAGCTGTGGCTCGTGATGGCCGCGTACGACGCGTAGCCCGCGCGCTTGCAAGATTTGCAGCGAACGGTGTAGCGAAGGCATGGCGGCGGGCGCCGGGCCGCGCGTCTGCGGACCGATTCCCGGGTGGCCCCGCCTGCGGCGACATGAACGGACGGCACGCGGCTTGCGAGTCTTCGCTACGCGGCCGTCGCGCCGATCTCGACCCGAACCCCGCAACGATGGAAATGCCGATGAAACACGACCCCGCGCAGTGGCTGCAACGCCCCGAACCGCCGCTCCCCGACATCGAGCCGGACCCCGAGCCGCCCGATCCCGACGACGTGCCGCCGGACCTGCCCGAACCGTACCGGGAACCGGAAGGCGACCCGCCCGGACATGCGCCGCCGGAGCGCGACCCGCCGTCGCGCGAGCCGCCCGTGCGGGCGTGGCGGGCGGGCGCGCCGCCGCTCATGCGAATGGAGGATGTGCGATGAGTATCCGTGTGAAACCCGGCATGCTGCGCGACATCGCCGAGACGCTCGGCCGTCATTTCGAGGCGCGCGCGATGCCGTTCCACGTCGAGGAGCAGCCGGCCGGCGCATTGCATATCGGCTTTCGCGTCGACGGCCATCCGGCGTCGCTGACCGTGACGTTCGACGCCGACGCCTTCGCCGCGCTCGAACGGGCCGACCTCGACCGGCAACGCGGCACGCTCACGCGCGTCGCGGCCGAATTCGACACGATGATGGCGCGCCGCGCACCGACCGCGTACGCGGGCGATTTCCATTTCAACCGGCTCTGAGCCGCGCCGCACTGGCCGACCGCAGCCGCCGATTCAGGGAGGACTCGATGAACACGATCCAGACGATACGCGTGGGCGCCTGTGCGTTCGCCGCCGCGTGCGCGCTGGGCGCATGCACGCAACCCACCAACGGCCCGTACGGCACGCGCGGGGCGCCGCCCGCGCCGCCTGACGGCCGCGGCGTGCAGTCGACCACGACGATGCCGGACGCGAATACGCGCTACGACCCGCGTCCGTCGCCGGGCAACACGATGCCGCCGGATACGAGGGTCGACGTACCGGTCGACGTGCCGCCGCCGGGCCCGAACGGCGCACAGGGCGACCAGCCGCTGCCGGGCACGCCGCCGCCGATGCAGTACTGATACGACGCGTCGCGGGGACGCGCCGCGGCGCCGCGTCACGGCATGCCGCCCCCGCGATGCGGCCGGAGGAACGCGATGGCGAATCAGCACGAACACCTGGAGGACTGGCTGCGCGATGCCTACGCGATGGAGCGCCAGGCCGAGACGATGATCGACGCGCAGATGAAGCGGGTCGGCCACTACCCGCAGTTGCAGGACCGGTTGCGGCAGCATCTCGACGACACGCTCGGCCAGCAGGCGCTCGTCGAGGCGTGCCTGATGCGGCTCGGCACGTCGCCGTCGGCGAGCAAGGATCTCGCCGCGCGCATCGCCGCATACGGGCAGATCGCGAGCGGCATGCTGGCGGACGACGAAGTGGTGAAGACGGCACTGGCCGCCTACGCATTCGAGCAGTTGGAAATCGCTGCATACACCGCGCTCGTCGCGGCGGCTCAGGCGGCCGGCGAAGAAGAGATCCGCGCGTGTTGCGAGCGGATTCTCCAGCAGGAGAGCGACATGGCCGCGTGGCTGCTGCGCCATCTGCCCGAGCTGACGACGGCGTTTCTCGATCGTTCGGCGGTGGACCGCATCGACGCGAAGCGGTGACGGCGCGGCCATCGGGCTGCTTCTGGGACGGGCCGTTTTCCGCGAGCGAAATACGTGCCCCCTAACTTGCCCCCGGCTTGTAAAAAAGCGGCTCCGATGCCCGGCGAGACGGGGCACGAACCCGCGAGAGCCGCGTCGCAGCGCGCTTCGCGCGACTGGCACGGAAGCTGCGTGACGTTCGGCAGAAGACATACCCGCGAACCCGCGAACCGAACCGTCAGGAGGCTTTCGATGCCCGTCTCGCTTGCGCTGCAGATGCGACAGCATCTCGCACTTACGCCGAGGCTTCAGCAGTCGCTGCGGCTGCTGCAGTTGTCCTCGCTGGAGTTTCAACAGGAATTGCGTCAGGCGCTCGACATGAACCCGTTTCTCGAAGACGGCCAGGGCGACGAGGACACCGTTGCCGGCACGCCCGAGCAGCCGACCGAAGCGGCCGCGCCCGAAGCGGCGCCCGAGCACGACGACATTCGCCCGCCGGATGGCGAGGTGCCGTTTACCGCGGCGCCCGCGCCGCGCGGCACGAGCCGTCAGGGCGACGATACCGACGGCCTGTCGCCCGGCGAATGGATCGCCGCCGAGCCGTCGCTGCATCAGCAACTGCACGATGCGCTGCGGCTCTATCCGCTCAACAAGCGCGACCGCGAGGCCGCGCGCCTCGTGATCGATGCGCTGGACGACGACGGCTACCTGCGTCAGGAGCTGCCTGAACTGCTGGTCGCGGCCGATCCCGCGTGGCTGCTGTCGGAGCAGGATCTCGCGGTCGCGCTGCGGCTCGTGCAGATGCTCGACCGGCCGGGTATCGCGGCCCGTTCGTTGTCCGAATGCCTGGTCTTGCAGCTCGACGCGATTCCGGCCGGCACGCCGGCGCTCGCGGAAGCGAAGGCGATCGCGCGCGAGCATCTGGAACGGCTCGCGCGCCGCGAGACGGCCGAGATCCAGCGGCGCCTCGGCTGCAACCAGCAGACGCTGCACGCGGCCTGCGCGCTGGTGCGCGGGCTCGACCCGCGCCCCGGCAATCACTACGGCAGCACGCGCGGCGACTACGTGGTGCCCGACGTGATCGTGCGTCAGGTGCGCGACGAATGGATCGTCACGATCAATCCGGCCGTGCTGCCGCGCGCCCGCCTGCACGAGCGCTATGCGACGCTGTTCGCGCAGTCGAGCGGCGAGCGCGATTCGCCGCTCGGCCAGCAGTTGCAGGAAGCGCGCTGGCTGATCCGCAACGTGCAGAAGCGTTTCGACACGATCCAGCGCGTGGGCGAATGCATCGTCGCGCGGCAGCGCGATTTCTTCCGCTACGGCGAGATCGCGATGAAGCCGCTGGTGCTGCGCGACATCGCGGAGGAGCTCGACCTGCACGAATCGACCGTCTCTCGCGCGACCGGCAACAAGTACATGGCCACGCCGCACGGCACGTTCGAATTCAAGCATTTCTTCCCGCGCAAGCTGGAAGCAGCCGGCAAGGGCGTGTGTTCGGCGTCGGCCGCGAAGGTGCTGATCCGCGACATGATCGCGGCCGAGCGGCAGACCGATCCGCTGTCCGACGTCGCGCTCGCGGAGAACCTCGCGGGTCGCGGCATCCTTCTTGCGCGCCGCACGGTGACCAAGTATCGCCAGGCGATGAAGATTCCGCCGGCCGACCTGCGGCGCCGCGACGCCGCGTGACGGCCTCACTGTTCCAACCCCGCGCGTGCCGTCTCTCGCGTCGGCTCGCGCGCCAACGAGAGGAGCGCAACCATGCCAGCCAAATCCCAGGCCCAGCAGCGCGCCGCAGGGGCCGCGCTGTCGGCCAAGCGCGGTGACACGAAAATGAAGGACCTCAAGCCGCCGTCGAAATCGATGGCCAAGTCGATGAGCGAGAAAGAGCTCGAAAAAATGGCGTCCACGCCCACGCGCGGCAAACCGAAACACAAGCACGATGCGTGAACGGCGCCGACGTTTAGTGACGACTGCTGTCATCCAGGAGGGTTCCATGCTTCGATACGCCATCATTTTCTTCATCATCGCGATCATTGCCGCCGTGTTCGGCTTCGGCGGCATCGCGGCCGGTGCGGCCGAGATCGCGAAGATCCTGTTCTACATCTTCGTCGTGATCTTCCTGGTCACGTTGCTGCTGGGCGTCGTGCGACGATGACGGTGATGCCCGACCGGTCGCAGCGCGTCGCGGAACTCGAGCATGCGCTCGCGATCAGTTTTCCGTCGCAGTCGACCGTGGTCGTGCATGCGGACGACGCGTCCGGCCGGCTGACGATCAATGTGTCGTGGGTGCGCGTGCCGTCCGACGAGGACGCGCGCCAATGGCGCTGCTCGGTCGACCTGCGCTTCGATGCGGACGTGATCGAACGCTACGCGACGCTCGACGCGGCCGACCGGCTGCGCGTGCGCACGCAGCTGTGCGACCGCGCGCGGCGCGCGGTGGACGAGCACAAGCCGCGCGTCGAGGATGCCGCGATCGAGTGCAACGTGGCGCTCGACGTGACGGCCGTCGTGTTCGACGCGGCGCTGCGCGCGCCCTGACGTCCCAGCCGGCCCGCGGCCGTTCGCGGCGCGCCGGGCCGGCTTTCCCTGCCGTCCGCACGCGTGCGCCGCGGCGCGTCGCCGTGCGGCAGCGGCTCCCTACCGAATGCCACGAGGACACCTGACGATGACGACTCCCCCATCCGCCGGCAAGACGCCCCCGACGCAACCGACGCAACCACCCGACAGCGCGAAATCGCGCCAGCTCGACGCGAATCGTGCGCGGCCCGACGGCGAGGCGCTGCGCACCAACCAGGGCGTGCGGATCGCCGACAACCAGAACACGCTGCGCGGCGGCGCGCGCGGCCCGTCGCTGCTCGAAGACTTCATCATGCGCGAGAAGATCACGCATTTCGATCATGAGCGCATTCCGGAGCGGGTGGTGCATGCGCGCGGTTCGGCCGCGCACGGCGTGTTTCGCGTATACGAGCCGATGGCCGACTACACGAAGGCCGCGTTCCTGCAGGACCCGGCCGCCGAAACGCCGGTGTACGTGCGCTTCTCGACCGTGCAGGGGCCGCGCGGGTCGGCCGACACCGTGCGCGACGTGCGCGGCTTCGCGGTGAAGTTCTATACCCAGGAAGGCAACTACGATCTCGTCGGCAACAACATGCCGGTGTTCTTCATCCAGGACGCGATCAAGTTTCCCGACTTCGTGCACGCGGTGAAGCCCGAGGCGCCGAACGAGATGCCGACCGGCGCGTCCGCGCACGACACGTTCTGGGATTTCGTGTCGCTGGTGCCGGAAACCACGCACATGGTGCTGTGGCTGATGTCGGACCGCGCGCTGCCGGCGAGCTATCGCGCGATGGACGGCTTCGGCGTCCACACGTTCCGCTTCGTGAACGCGGCCGGCGTCGAGCGGTTCGTGAAATTCCACTGGCGACCCGTGAGCGGCGCGTATTCGCTGCTGTGGGACGAGGCGCAGCGGATCGCCGGCCACGATCCGGATTTCAACCGGCGCGACCTGTGGACGGCGATCGAGCGCGGCGACTATCCGGAGTTCGAACTTGGTGTGCAGATGATCGATCCGGCCGACGCGGATCAATTCGACTTCGACCTGCTGGACCCGACCAAGCTCGTGCCGGAAGAGCTCGTGCCGGTGCGGCCGATCGGCCGGATGACGCTGAACCGCAACCCCGACAACTTCTTCGCGGAAACCGAGCAGGTCGCGTTTCACCCGGGTCACGTGGTGCCGGGCATCGATTTCACGAACGACCCGCTGCTGCAGGGGCGACTGTTCTCGTACACCGATACGCAGCTGAGCCGGCTCGGCGGCCCGAATTTCCACGAGATCCCGATCAACCGGCCGGTGTGCCCGTTCGCGAACAACCAGCGCGACGCGCTGCACCGGCAGACGATCAACGTCGGCCAGGCGTCGTACGAGCCGAATTCGACGAGCGGCGGCTGGCCGCGCGAGACGCCGCCCGCGCCCGCCGGCGGCGGGTTCGAGACCGTGCCCGAGCCGCTCGAAGGCCACAAGGTGCGCGTGCGCAGCGAATCGTTCGCCGACCATTTCTCGCAGGCCGCGCTGTTCTACCAGAGCATGACCGAGATCGAGCAGCGGCATATCCGCGACGCGTACTGCTTCGAGCTCGGCAAGGTGACGCAGCCGCACATTCGCGAACGGGTGGTCAACGAGATCATCGCGCGCTTCGACGCGGGGCTCGCCGCGCAGGTCGCCGAACGGCTCGGGCTGCCCGCGCCGCAGGCGGCCGCGACGCCGGCCGTGCCGCAGCGCTCGCCGGCGCTGAGCCTGATCGGCCGCGCGAAGCCCGGCATCCGCTCGCGCAAGATCGCGCTGATCGCGACGCCCGGCGTGAATCCGGTGCTGGTCGAGCAGGTGCGCGACGCGTTGCAGGCCGCGCACGCGGTGCCGACGATCGTCGCGCCGACGCTCGCGCCGATCGGCGGCATCGTGCCGGAGGCGACGCTGGTCGGCATGCCGTCGGTGATGTTCGATGCGGTGTTCGTGTGCGGCGGCGACGGCGATGGCCGCGATCTCGCGCACAGCGCCGACGCCCGCCATTTCGTGCGGGAAGCGTTCAAGCACCTGAAGCCGATCGCGGCGGTCGGCTCGGGACGGCAACTGCTCAGCGCCGCCCACCTGCCCGACCCGGCCGAAGGCGTGTGCGTCGGCCAGGCCGTCGATCTCGACGCGGTGCTGAACACGCTGTCGGATCACCTCGGCCAGCATCGCGTGTGGGCGCGCGAACAGCAGGCGGCGGAGCTGCCGGCATAGGGCCGGCATAGGGCCGACAGCGGCCGACAAGCGGCCGACAAGCGGCTTGCGCCGTATGGCGCGCTCGCCCTCGGGCGGGCGCGCATCCGGCAAGGAGGAACATGCATGGCACCGCGGATGATTTGGAAAGGCGCGATCAGCTTCGGGCTCGTGCACGTGCCCGTGCAGTTGTATCCGGCGACGCGCACCGTGAAACCGTCGTTCCGGATGCTCGACAAGCGCTCGATGGACCCGATCGGCTATCGGCAGATCAACAAGCGCACCGGCAAGGAGGTCACGCGCGAGGACATCGTGCGCGGCTACGAATACGAGAAGGAGCGCTACGTCGTGCTCACCGACGACGAGATCCGCGCGGCGAACCCGGAATCGACGCAGACCGTCGACATCCTGACCTTCGTCGACGAGGACGCCGTGTCGTTCCTCTATCTCGACACGCCGTACTACCTGGTGCCGGACCGCAAGGGCGAGAAGGTCTATGCGCTGCTGCGCGACGCGCTGAAGGACAGCGGCAAGATCGGCATCGCGCTGGTGGTGATGCGCGACCGGCAGCATCTGGGCGCGCTGATCCCGGTCGGGCCGATGCTCGCCCTCGATACGCTGCGCTGGCAGGAGGAACTGCGGCCGCTCGACGAGCTGTCGGTGCCGGCCGACGACGCGAAGGGCGCGGGCGTCAGTGCGCGCGAGCTCGGGATGGCGAAGAAGCTGATCGACGACATGTCCGGCAAATGGACCCCCGACGAATATCACGACACGTTCCGCGACGACATCCTCGAACTGGTCGAGCGCAAGGTGCGCGCGGGCAAGATCGAGGAGATCGAGGACCGGCCCGCGCAGACCGGCCGCGCGGCGAGCAACGTGGTCGATCTGACCGAGCTGCTGAAGCGCAGCCTGAAGGGCGGCGCGGGGGCGCGCGCGGCGGACCTGCGTGCAGAGCGTGGCGAAGAGGAGGACGAGGTGTCTTCATCGTCGTCGTCGCGCGGCGGCGCGCGCCGCAAGCCGGCGGCGAAATCCGCATCGAAGGGCGCGGCGACGAAAACCGCGGCGAAGAAGACCGCCGCGAAACGCGGCGCGACGAGCGCCCCCGCGGCAAAGAAGACGGCCGCGCGCCGCAAGCACGCGGCGTGACGCCGATGACGCCGACTCCGATTTCGATTCCGGTTCCGACAAGGTGACGCGATGGCCGGCAAGCTCGATCCGTATCGCCGCAAGCGCCATTTCGGTGCGACGCCCGAGCCCGAAGGGGCGCACGGCAAGCGTCGCGCGAAGCCGGATACGCAAGCGGCCTCGAAGCCGAAGGCGAAGCAGCCCGCCGCGCGCGCACGCCATCCGCTGCGCTTCGTGATCCAGGAGCACCACGCGCGCCGGCTGCACTACGATTTCCGGCTCGAACTCGACGGCACGCTGAAATCGTGGGCCGTGCCGAAGGGGCCGAGCTTCGATCCGCAGGTGAAGCGGCTCGCGGTGCACGTCGAGGACCATCCGCTGGAATACGCGTCGTTCGAAGGCGAGATTCCGGCCGGGCATTACGGTGCGGGCTCGGTCGTCGTGTGGGACGAAGGCACGTGGACGCCCGATGGCGGCGTCGCGCAGGCGCGCGAAGGCTACCGGGCCGGCAAGCTGACGTTCCGGCTCGACGGCGAGAAACTGCACGGCGGCTGGGCGCTCGTGCGCAGCGGGCGGCAGGAAGGGCGTCAGGAGCAGTGGCTGCTGATCAAGGAGCGCGACGACGACGCGCGCAGCGCCGATGAATTCGACGTCGTCGGCGAGCGGCCGGGGAGCGTGCATGACGGCGCGGCACGCAAGCGCGCGGCGCGGCGCGGCCGATCGACCGACGCGGACGGTGATGCACATGACGCGCAACACGCGAGCCACGAAAGCCACGCAAGCCAGCGCCCCACCGACCCGTCGCAGGTCGAAGGCGCGGTGCGCGCGCCGCTGCCGAGCGCGTCGCGCCCCAACTCGCGACGCTGGTCGATGCACCGCCGACGCAGGGCGGCTGGTGCTACGAACTGAAATTCGACGGCTACCGCATCCTGGCGCGCATCGCAGGCAAGGGCGCACGCCGGCGCGTCACGCTGATGACGCGCGAAGGCCGGGACTGGACCGCGAAGCTGCGCGCGCAGCGCGACGCGCTCGCGGCGCTCGATCTCGACGACGCATGGCTCGACGGCGAGGCCGTCGTGCTCGGCGAGAACGGCCTGCCCGATTTCCAGGCGCTGCAGAACGCGTTCGGCACGGACCGCTCGGATGCGATCACCTTCTTCGTGTTCGACCTGCCTTATCTCGACGGCTACGACCTGCGCGACGCGTCGCTCACCGAGCGTCGCGCGCTGCTCGAACCGCTGCTCGCGAACAGCGACCCGGCACGCGTGCGCTTTTCGCCCGATCTCGGCGAGGACGTCGCGTCGCTGATCGCGAGCGCCTGCGACACCGGCCTCGAAGGACTGATCGGCAAGCGCGCGGACTCGCGCTATCGCGCCGGCCGGTCGCCCGCGTGGATCAAGCTCAAATGCCGGCGCCGGCAGGAGTTCGTGATCGGTGGTTTTACCGAGCCGTCGGGCAGCCGGCACGGCTTCGGTGCGCTGCTGCTCGGTGTGCACGAGCCGGCGCCGGCCGGCAAGCGGCGGCGCGGGCCCGGGCCGCTGCGCTACGTCGGCCGCGTCGGCACCGGCTTCGATGCGCGGATGCTCGACCGTCTCGCCGTGATCCTGCGCAAACACGAGCGCGACACGATGCCGTTCGATGAACCGCCGCGCGAACGCACGCGCACCCGCGTGCACTGGGTCGAGCCGACGCTCGTCGCCGAATGCGAATTCGCGGAATGGACCGGCGACGGGATCGTGCGGCAGGCCGCGTTCATCGCGCTGCGCGAGGACAAGCCGGCGGCGCAGATCGTCCGCGAGATGCCCAAACACACGGAAACGGAGGTGACGATGGATCAACACCCGACCCCGCACGACGACACACGCAAGCGCGCATCGCATGCCGCTCGTGAAACCGGCGATCGCAAACCGTCCGCACGGTCTCGCGCAGCGGCCCGAGCCGACGGCGACGCGTCCGGCCCCGACACGCTCGGCCGCGTGCGCATCACGCATCCCGAGCGCGTGCTCGACCCGCAAAGCGGCACGCGCAAGATCGACCTCGCACGGTACTGGCAATGGGTCGCGCCGTGGCTGTTGCCCGACCTCGAGGGCCGGCCGGTTTCGCTCGTGCGCGCCCCGGGCGACATCGCCGGCGAGCTGTTCTTCCAGAAGCACGCGGAGCGCCGCGAGATCCCGTTCGTCACGCAGCACGAAGGGCTCGACCCGGGCCACGGACCGCTGCTGTCGATCGACAACGTCGACGCGCTGCTCGGCGCCGCGCAGATGGGCACGGTCGAACTGCACACGTGGAACGCGCATGCGTCTAACATCGAGCGGCCCGACCGCCTCGTGTTCGACCTCGATCCCGATCCGGCGCTGCCGTGGCGCACGATGATCGACGCCGCGCAGCTCGTGCGCGGGCTGCTCGACGAGCTCGGGCTCGTGTCGTTCTGCAAGACGAGCGGCGGCAAGGGGCTGCACGTTGTCGTGCCGCTCACGCGGCATGCGGGCTGGGACGACGTGAAGGACTTCTCGCGCGCGGTCGCGCAGCACGTCGCCGGCACGCTGCCCGACCGCTTCACCGCGACGATGGGGCCGCGCCACCGGCGCGGCAAGATCTTCGTCGACTACCTGCGCAACGGGCGCGGCGCGAGCACGATCGCCGCCTATTCGGTGCGCGCGCGGCCCGGCATGGGCGTGTCGGTGCCGCTCGACTGGGACGAGGTGCCTGACACGACGGGCGGCGCGCAATGGACGATCGACACGCTGCACGAACGGCTGGACACGCTGAAGCGCGACCCGTGGGAAGGCTACGCGAAGGCGCGCCAGCGCATCACCGCGGCGATGCGGGCGCGGCTCGGCGCCGACACGTGAACCGTCAGCGCCGATGCTGCTGCAACCGGTAGTACCAGTTCATCAGCGGCGTCGCGGAAATCCCGTGCGCGACCACCGACGCGGACACCACGGCCAGCACCGGCGCCGCGAGCGGGCGCACGACGTCGGACGGCCCGTGCTCGAGCGCGAACAGCAGGTAGTAGAACGAGCCGATCCCGCGGATGCCGAACCACGCCATCAGCCGCCGCTGCGCATGCGTCGCGCGCGAGCCGGCCAGCGTGACCAGCACCGCGAGCGGACGCACGGCGACGAACAGCACGGCGGCCAGCGCGACGGCGCCCCACGTGAGCAGCGGGCCGGGCAGCGTCGAGAGCACGCTGCCGATCATCGTCATCACGATCGCTTCGGCGATCCGTTCGAGCTCGATCGTGAAGCCGAGCACCGATTCGGCCATGAACGCATGCGCTTTCTCCGGATGCTTCTCGGTCGCGACCACGTCTTCCGAATCGATCTGGCCGATCACTTCGCGCGGCGGGCGGTCGCCGCTCGCGCGATGCTCGACGCGCCGCATCGCGACGCCGGCCGCGAACGTCGCGATGAAGCCGAACGTGTGCGCGAGCTGCGCGGCGCCGAACGACAGCACGATCAGCGCGAGCGCGAAGAAGCCTTCGAGGCCGAGCGCCTGCGCGTGCCGCGTGCGCAGCCAGCCGATCGTCTTCGTCGTGGCCCAGCCGAGCCCGCCGCCGATCGCGGCCGCGCCCGCGATGCCCCACAGCGCGACCAGCGCGAACGTGCCGGACAGCGGCGGGATGCCGTGCGTCGCACCCGGTGCGCCGCACAGCGCGAGCCCCGCGAGCGCGAACGGCAGCGCGATGCCGTCGTTCATTCCGCCTTCGCCGGACAACGCGAAGCGCACCAGGTCGCGATCGCCCGGATCGTGTACCTGCACGTCGTGCGCGAGCACGGGGTCGGTCGGCGCGAGGATCGCCGCGAGCAGCAACGCGGGGCCCCAGCCAAGGCCCAGCGCGAGCACCGCGCACGCGGCGAGCAGCGGCACGGTGACGATCATCGCGAGCAGCCCGAGGCGGCACGGCACGAGCCACAGCTTGTCGGACAGCGGCACGCGCAGCCGCAGCCCGATCGCGAACAGCGACACGAGCAGCGCGACCTCGACGATCTCGCGCAGCAGCTGCCCGTCGCGTTCGAGGTCGAGATGCAGCAGGCCGGCGCCGGCCGGGCCGAGCGCGATGCCGAGCACCAGGTAAATCATCGCCGAGCTGCAGGGCAGGTGGCGCAGTGCGGACGTCACGACGCCCATGCCCAGCAGCACCGCGCCGATGATCAGATACCAGAGGGTTTCGTGCATGCGTGTGATCGCAGCGCAGGGGTGGACATGAGCATACGAGCCGCGCGCCGGCCGTCAGGGCTTGCGGCCGAAGGCTTCGCGCAGTTTCCGCTTCGCGCGTTCGAGGGTCGCGCGGCGCGTTTTCGGCAGGTTGCGGCCGGCGCGGTTCACGTAGAAGTTCAGCATCGACATCGCCGACTGGAACGGCGACGCCTTGCGGCGGCGGCTGTGTTCGGCCGAGCGCTTCAGCGACGCGGCGATCGCGGCCGGATCGTCGGATTTGAAGATGTCGGGCTCGATGTCGAGCGCATCGCTTTTTTGCGTGACTTTGCCGGACCAGCGCTTGCGGTGGGCCGGGTCGGCGCTGCGCGCGCGGCCGGGGCGGCGCGTGTGGCGTTTGCCGTGCGGCTTGTCGTGCGCGTGGGAAGCAGAAGCGGAAGGCATGAGGCAGGGGCTCCGTAGGGATTCACAGGACGGTCGTGCGAAGACGCGGGACGCAAACCGCGTGCCGCGTCGTGAACGTGCAGACGACGGCATGGGCCTTGCTGAAGGATCGGAGCAGGAATTTGGATCAAGCGATCATCCATAGGGAGAAAACGCCATGAAATCAGCATTCGAATCGAAGTGTGTCGCGCGGCATGTGCTGGCGTGCGCGGCTGTCGCGATCGTCGCGGCCGCGCCGGCCGCGTGGGCGCAGAACTCGCAGCGCTCGGACGAGGGCACCGGCGCGCCGAATCCGTCGATGGACATGTCGACGCCGGGCACCAACGGCAATACGACCGCGCCGCCGCCACCGGCCGGCACGCAGCGGCATGGCGCGAAGCACGGCATGCGTTCGCACAGCGGGTCGGCCGGCCACGTGAAGCCGGGCGGCGGCCCCAACGGCGCGGGCGAGGGCGGTAGCGGCGCCACCGGCGGCGGTGTCGGCGGCGGGTCGGGCGGGGCCGGCGGCTCGGGTGGCACCGGCGCCGGCAACGGCGGTTCGGCCGGCTCGACGGGCACGGGCGGCGGCGGGGCAGGCGGGACGGGCGGCGGTTCCAGCGGTTATTGACGGTGTCGTGCCGGCGCGGCCGGCATGGCGCGATGGCGGCGCGGTTTCCCGGGACGGGCGCGCCGCCGCCACGCAGGAGGACATCATGCAATCGAATTCCCGGATTTTGGTGGACAACGACGAGCTCGACGGCGACGCAAGCGACACGGACGATCTCGACACGACGGTCCATGTGGACGTCGAGACGGGCAGGGTCATGTTCCATGCGGCGTGGGCGAACCCTGTCGAGGCGCCGCCCGAGGCGGCCCGCCATTCGGTCGTGCTCGCGCTCGAATGCTCGACGATGGAACGCTACGCGGATCTGGACGAAGGCGCGCGGATGCGTGTTCACGCGATGCTGCACGACGCCGTGCAGCAGACGCTGGAACAGTTGCCCGATACCGACGAGAACCTGACGCTGACGGTCGAGCTGACCGACGCGATGCTCGACGCCGTGCGTCATCTGCAGTAATCGCGCGGGATCGGCGCACGGCGTCGCATTACATCCCGTTGAAATCTTTGCAGCCGGGCGCCCGCCAAGCGGCCGATGGGGCCGACGAGCGATTTTCGATCGCGGGTCGTTCCCCGGTTACAGGAATACGCACGAGCACGACCGCGCCGGCAGGCAACGGCCTGCGCGGCCGGAACGGCGCTTGCTGGGAGACCGGCACGGCACGACACGACGTGTGTCTTGTCCTATCCCTTTCCACGGAGGCATCCATGAGCGGCAAGCTGGATCATTGCAAGGTAGCGATTCTCGCGGTCGACGGTTTCGAGGAAGCCGAACTCGTCGAACCGCAGCGCGCGCTCGCGGCCGAAGGCGCGCAAGTGGACGTGATTTCTCAGCAGCCGGGCGAAATCCAGGGTTTCCGGCACGTCGACAAGGGCGAGCGCGTGAAGGTCGACCGCACGTTCGACGATGCACGCGAAGGCGACTACGACGCGGTCGTGTTGCCGGGCGGGGTCATCAACGGCGATGCGATCCGGATGGTGCCGGCCGCGCGCGAATTCGTGACGGCGGCCGTCGGCGCCGGCAAGCCGGTCGCGGCGATCTGTCACGGCGGGTGGCTCCTCGTGTCGGCCGGGCTGGTCGAGGGCAAGACGATGACGAGCTGGCCCAGCCTGCAGGACGATATCCGTCACGCGGGCGGCAAGTGGGTCGACGAGGAAGTCGTGCGCGACGGCAACCTGATCACGAGCCGCAAGCCGGCCGACCTGCCCGCGTTCAACGGCGCGCTGGTCGAGCGACTCGCGTCGCGGGGGGCATGAGCCGATGCCGGCCGATTCCGGTTCCCCGCGCGCCGTGACGCTGACCGACGAACCGCCGACGTTCGACGGCGCGGCGTTGCAGTTGCGCTTCGTCGTCGACGTCGACGGCGTGCCGCAGGCCTGCGCGATCACGGTCGAGGCGCTGGAAGATCATTTCGGCGCGCGCTCCGCGCTGGAGGCCGATCTGCGCGACGCGTTCGAGCGCGGCCGCGCGCGGATCGAAGCCGCGTGCGCGGACGTGCTGGCGAGCGGCAACCACGACGTGGTGCTGCACAGCGGCTATTTCCGGGCGCCGGCCGGGCGTGCGCGTGCCGGCTTGTTTCGCTCGCGGCCGTGAGCGGCGCGCATGCGCTGCACGTCTTCCGCGCATTTTATTCTGCTGCATCGGTCATCTGCGGCCGCTCGCCGCGGCCAGCCGTTACATGCCGTTGAAAACTTTGCAGCGGCTCGAACGCGCCGTGCGGTGCCACATCGCGCGGCGCACGCACCGCACGGACAGCGGCCGCACCACGCCGGCTGGCACGTTCCCTGCATGCCCGTCACGTCGCCGGCGCACGATGCGCGCCGCCAGCCGATGCGACGCCGGTGTCGCGTCGCGCGTAGCCGTCAACGGGGAAACGAGCATGCTGACCGCCCACGAATTTGCCGCGCTGTTCCTCGCGCATCACGCGCCGGAACAGATCCAGATCGACCGCGACGACGTCGTCGCGCTCGTCGAACAACACCTGATCGTGCTGCAGCAAGACGATACGTCGGGCGCGCACCGCCCCGCACTGACGGCTGACGGGCTGTCGGTCCTGCGGTGCGTGCAGCGTCATGACGCGGCCGAATTCCATGCGATCGGTGTGAGCGACGGGGCCGACGCGTGACGCGCCGGCCCGCGCGGGGCATTCACCGCGCGATCGCGACGGATGCATTGACCTGCACGACCGGCGGCTCGCCGTCGAACGGCGGCGCGTACAGGAAGCGGTCGATCACGCCGGCCTCGAACAGCAGGCAGTAGGTCGAGCCGCCGAACTGGAAATAGCCGATCTCGTCGCCCTTGTCGACGCGCTGGCCCGGCACGACTTCGATCACGCACGACGACACGTCGCCCATCCCGACGAACACGGCCGCGACCGTCCCGATGCCGGGATCGTCGCTCGAGATCGCGACCACCGCGCGCGCGGCGACCGCCGTCATGTAGCCCTGCGAGTCGTTGAGCCCGGCCGGGTCCGGGCCTTCCGCTTCGGCGACCGAGTAGTAGGTGCCGTCGACGCGATACGCGTGCGTGACGACGCCGCGCACCGGCGCATGCCAGCGGTGGTAGTTGTACGCGCTGAGGTAGGCCTGGTAGACGTCGCCGCCGACGAAGCGCTCGGCGAGCGACAGCCGGGCGGGCGTGAAGAGGTCGCGCAGCGAATACGGCTGCGACTTGATCCAGAACGTGTCGCGCAGCTTCACGTTGGTTTCGGTGTGATAGGGCGACGCTTCGCACGCGCTGACGATCACGTGCGGATCGTCGGGCGCCGCCACGGGCCGCGCGCCGTCGCGAAAGCGCCGCGTGAAGAAGTCGTTCCACGAATCGAAGCCCCAGTGCGGCTGGTCTTCGCGATACTGGAACTGCGACAGCCCGAGGCGCTTGCGTGCTTCGTCGCAGAACCAGCCGTCGGGCGCCGACGTGTCGAGATGCGCGCGCGAATGCGGGCCGCCGAGGAAGTCGCACCAGACGTTCAGCACGCGTTTCAATTGCGCGTTGACGGAGGCGTCGCGAAACACCGCGTGGCCCGACGGCATGCACATTGGCCAGTCGAAAAACGCGTTCAGCGGGCACACGATCAGGCTTTCCTCGCTGAACGGCGGCGTGTAGGTCATCAGATGGTCGATCACCGTCATCAGCTCGCCGATCGACGCGTAGCCGAGCCGGTATCCCGCTTCGCGCGCTTCGTCGATCGCGCGGGTGAGGCTCATGCGCAGCACGGCGTTGTCGTCGAACAGCCGCGCGAGTTCCTGAACGGCCGGCGTGCGCAACCGGTCGCCGGCATGCGCGCGCGCTTCGCTCGCGATTTTTTCGCGGAACGCCGCCATGTGCGCTTCCTCGCTGGCCATCCATCCGCCGAGGCGGCGGCGGGTAGCGGGCGGCGTGTTGCGATTCGTCGGCATCGTCTCCTCCGGAAGGTTTCGGTCGAATCGATGTAGCAAGACGCTTGCCCGAGCGGCGGCATTGAAATTGCTGCATCCGAGCGACCGGTTTGTTTTCGATGACTCAGGAGAACAGCATGGCTACAGCTTCGAATGCACGACAGACGAACGAGGCGGGATCGACGGACGAACGCCGCCGCGACGGGCAGCGGACCGTGACGCCGACGCGCACGCGAAAACGCCCGCAGGCGGCGCTGCGCGATGCGGCGCGGCGGGGTGAGCGCGGTGACGGTCGTGCAAGCGGCAATGGGCCGGTGACACCGAGCCGTGGAGAGGAGGCGGCGAAACCGCTGTGGGAGGATGACCGCGGCGAGATGCCGCCGGAAGAATGGTCGTGAGGGTGCCGAAGCCTGTCGTCGACTGCACGAAAACGCTTACGATCGGGCGTTTCGGTTGAAATTCGATGACGCGTGTACAAAATCGATTATCGACGGCACGTTTTGAACCAAATCGATTTTGGTGACAGAGGGCTGGCACGCATCGGGCATCGGCTTCAATTTCCCCTCCGCGCCGCGACGAGCACCGCCACAGGCAACCGGGCCAGACAGCGATCGAGCGCCAGCACACCATCCGGCGCATAGATCGCGTCGCTCGCGTTCAACCAATCGTTCCACGGTCCTTCAACCCCGCGCGGCAGCACGACCGCCGTATCGCCCCATTGCGCAGGATCCACGCGCGGCATCTCAGGCGCTTCCCCAGCAACCGGCACGCGAGCCGCGTGGCGACCACCACCACGGTGGCTGCCTCGTCACATCGCGCGAACGCCACCACGTGCCGGGCAAGCCTGCCGCGCACCCGCAGCGGAACATAGGCGCCGTCCGCGAACGTCGCCGGCCATCGTGCCCGCAGCGCCAGCATCCGTTCGATCAGCGCGCGCTTCACGCGCGCGTCGGGCCACGTCGGCAGATACGATGCGACCGGCCCGTCGACCGGTTCGGCCGCCAGCGTCGCGAACGGCACGTCGCGCCGGTTGTCCGGATCGACGAGCGAGTGATCCCATGACTCGGTACCTTGATACAGATCCGGCACGCCGGGCGACGCGATCCGCAGCGCCGTCTGCGTGAGGCCGTTGACGACGCCGGCCGGCGCGATCCGCGCGACGAACGCATGCAGCCGATGCGGAAAATCGCCCGCGCCGCGCGGCGTCAGGATCGTGCGGACGAACGCTTCGCAGCCGTGCTCGTAATCCGGCTCGGGCGCGAGCCAGTCGGTGTACTGCTTCGCTTCGCGCAGCGCCTTCGTCTGCCACTGCACGACGCGTGTCGCGAGCGCATCGAGCCCGGCCGCATCGTCGGGCGCGAGCGCCGGCGGCCAGCAGCCGACGAGCGTCTGGTAAAGCATCGTCTCGGCGGCCGGCCCGGGCGTCCACGCGAGGTCGCGGTGCGGGCCGCCGCGATGCGGCGCGTTCAGCGTCGACCAGTCGAGCGACACCGCGCGCCATGCATCCGGCACCTCGCTCAGCACCGCGAGCCGCGCGCGCGCGTCCTCACCGCGCTTGTGGTCGTGCGTGGCCGTCGCGACGAGCCCGTGCGGCACGGTGCGCGCGCGGCGCCGGTTGCGCGCATGGAACGCGCCGCGCGACAGGCTGAAGTCGCCGGCATCGGCGCCGACCTCGTTGCGCGACAGCAGCCGGCCGTAGCGATAGTTGGCGGTATCCTCGACGCCCTTCGCGGCCAGCGGCGCGGTGAGCTGCGCGAACGCGACGCGCGCCGCCAGCAGCGCATCGGCGTTCGCGCGCGGCACGCGCACGACCGGCAAGCCGAGCCACGCGGCGACGCGTTCGAGCGCGAACCGGTCGGTCGAGTCGACCGCCGCGTACACGCCTTCGTACGCGTGGGCGAGCACGCGCCGGTCGTCGTCGGCCGGCTCGTCGCCCGGGGCCGGATACATCCGGTACACGGGCAGCCGCACCGCGAGTTCGCCGAGCACGCGCTGGATCGCGATCCGGCTGACGTCGCGCGTGACGGGCGACGCCCGGGCAATCTCGTGTAGCAACCGCGCGACCCGCGCATGCTCGGCGGCGAGCTGGCGCATCAGCACGCGCCGCTTGCCGTCGAGCGCTTCCTGCGCGAACGTGCGCGCCGAACCCGACACGGCCGCCCAGTGCGCGGCGAGCGGTTCGGCGCCGGCCGGGTCGTGCAGCAGCGCGCCGACGTCGTTCATGAAGTCGTAGCCGGTCGTGCCGTCGACGGCCCAGTCGCTGCGCAGCGACTCGCCGGGCGCGAGGATCTTTTCGACCACGACGTAGGGTCGCGCGTCGCGCTGCGCGGCGAGCCGAGCGTGCAGCCGGCGGCAATACGCGCGCGGATCGGCGAGGCCGTCGACGTGATCGACTCGCACGCCGTCGACGAGCCCGGCCGCATGCAGGCGCAGCGGCAGCGCATGCACGGCGTCGAACACCGCCTCGTCCTCGACGCGCACGGCCGCGAGCGTCGCGATGTCGAAGAAGCGCCGCCAGTTCAGCTCGTCGGCGGCCGTGCGCCACCAGGCGAGCCGGTAGTGCTGGCGTTCGAGCAGCCGGTGCAGGCACGCGCGCGAGCGGGCGCGGCGCGGGCCGGCGCCGCGCAATACCGCGTCGAACGCATGCGGACCGTGCGCGGCCGCATAGTCGCGCAGCGCCGCATGGGCGGCGGCGAGTCGCGCGCTGTCGCGTGCCGGTGCGGCATCGAAGCGCTCGGCGAGCGCGTTCAGGTCCGCGCGGTTCGCGATGCGCAGGATCTCCGCATAGGTGGCGGCGGCGACCGGCAGCCGCCGCCCGGGGCACGCGATGATGAAGCGGCCCGTGGCCGGATCGGCGCGCAGCGTGATGTCGCCGGCCGCGAGCGCATCGCCGTACGGCGCGCCGAGGCAGGGCAGCAGCACCTTGCCGTCGAGCGTGGGGTCGGGCGGATGCCAGTCGATGTCGAAATAGCGTGCGTACGGGCTCGCCGGCCCCCATTCGAGCACGTCGTTCCACCAGCCGTTCGACGACCCGCCGACGCCCATGTGGTTCGGCACGATGTCGATGACGATGCCGAGGCCGCGCGCACGCAGCGCGTGGACGAGCCGCATGAAGCCGGCTTCGCCGCCGAGTTCCGCGCCGAGCGCGCCGTGGTCGACGGTGTCGTAGCCGTGCCGCGAGCCGGGCTCGGCCGTGGACACCGGCGACAGGTACAGGTGGCTCACGCCGAGCCGCGCGAAGTAGTCGGCGTGCGCGGCCGCGTCGTCGAACGTGAAGCCCGCATGCAGCTGCAGTCGCAGCGTCGCGCGTGGGGTCATGGGCCATGCCTCCGCGAGCGGCGCGCGTGCACGACGGCCGCGATGCGCGTGCGCACGTCGGCGTCGAACAGCGCATCGATCGTGCGCGGCAGCCGCTGCCGCCAGTTCGGATGGCCGCACGGCGGCCCCGGCAGGTTCGGCTGCGCGTCGAGGGCGAGCAGATCCTCCAGCGGCAGCAGCGCGAGCGGCGACGGGCTGCTCGCGACGTAGCCGAGGATCGCATTCACCGGCGGCATGTCGGTTGGCGGCACCGCAGCGTCGGCCGGCACGCAGCCTGCGTGCTGCAGCGCGTGCCACAGCGCGGCACGCTCGGTGGCGCGTTCCGCATGCGCGGCGAGCAGTTCGGGAGGCGGCAGAGGCGTCGAGTGATTCGAATCGGGGCGCTGCACGGTGTCGTGCCCGAACGCCATGCTTTGCACGATTTCGTCCGAATCGTGCGCGCTCGCGTCGTCCGGCTCTGGCGCTGCGATGTCGCGAGGTTGCGTTTCGTCGCGCCGCTTCGCGGCTTCCGCCTCGGCTGCGACGCGCCGCCATCCGAGATCGACGCCGCGCCACCAGCCGGCCACGGTCGGCAAATCGTGCGTCGAGGTCATCGCGATCGCGTCGCGATCCCACGCGGCGGGCGGCCGGAACGCGCCATCCGCATCGCGCTCGAACCACAGCACGCGCATGCCCGCGACACCCTGCGCGCCGAGCCGTTCGCGCAACCCGGCCGGCACGGTGCCCAGATCCTCGCCGATCGCGATCGCGCGATGGCGCGCCGCCTCGAGCGCGACGAGCCGCACCAGATCGTCGAGCGGATAGCGCAGGTACGCGCCGCTGCGCGGCGAGCCGCCGTCCGGCACGATCCACATTCGCGCGAAGCCGAGCACGTGGTCGATGCGGATGCCGCCGGCGTGCGCGAACGCGGCGCGCAGCAGGTCGATGAACGGCATGAAGCCGTCCGCACGCAGCGCGTCGGGCGTCCACGTCGTCACGCCCCACGCCTGACCGGCCGCATTGAACAGGTCGGGCGGCGCGCCGAGCGATACACCGCGCAGCAGCGTCGTGCCGTGCGCCCACGCGTCGCTGCCGGCCTGATCGGAGCCGACCGCGAGATCGGCGATCAGCCCGGTCGCCATGCCCGCGCCGCGCGCGGCGTGCTGCGCGTCGCCGAGCGCGCGCGACGCGCACCATTGGAGGAAGGTGTGAAACGCGATCGTGTCGGCATGCTCATGCGCGAACGCGTCGACTTCCGCCGACCCCGACATGCGCCATTGCGACGGCCACTGCCGCCAGTCCGCGCCGATCCCGTGCTCGATGCAGAACGCCTGCAGCGCATCGAAGCGCGCATGCGCGTCGAGCGCCGCGCCGCCCGCCGCGCGAAACCGCTGGTACGTGTCGCGCGACGGGTCGTCGCTCGCGCGCCATGCGTCGAAGCACGCACGCAGGCGCCGCAGCTTCGTCGGCAGCACGCTGGGCCAGTCGATCAGCGCGGCGTCGGCCGTGGCAGCGGATGGGCGATGTGCCGCGTCGGCGCCCGGCACCGCGTCGCAGTCGAGATACGCGACGTTGTGCCAGCGCCGCGACGACGGCGAATACGGGCTGTCGTGCGCGGGAAGCGCCGGATAGCCGGCATGCGTCGGGCTGATCGCCACCGCCTGTGCGCCGTGTCGCGCTGCCTGTGCGGCGAGCCGCGCAAGCGCCGTGTAATCGCCCGCGCCATCGTCGCCGGTGCGGCGCAGGCTGTAGAGCTGCGCTGCGATGCCCCAGCGGCCTCCGTCGTGCGCACGGGCGAGCGCGTCGAATGGCCGTGCCCGCGGCGGCGCAATCGCGAGCCCGATGCGCTGCTCGCCGATGTCGAGCGCGTGATAACCGGGCATCGCGAGCGGCGGCAGCGTGCCGTGTTCGCCCGCGCCGCCCACCCGGCCGTCCACGTGCCCGCCGGTTTCGAGCGAGATCCTGAAGCGCGCGCCCGGCGGCGCGATGGTCGCGGGCAGCGTCAGCGGCAGGCCGGCGTCGCCGGTCACGAGGCGCGGCGGTGACGCGTTCGCATCGGCGAGCGCGGCCGCGCTGTCGACCCGCTGGATCGCCGTGCCGCACGGCCAGCCGAGCGCATCGACGAGCGCGACCAGCGCGTCGTCGTCCACGCGCCGTGCGACGCCGCCCGCGTCCGTCCAGTCGGGTTGCAGGCCGGCCGCACGGGCGAGCGCCGCGATCGGGACGTCGGTCGTCATGAGGGGCTCCGTCCGTTCGTGCTGTGATGCCGCGCATCCCGGTTGACCGCGCCGTCGCGCCATACGATGCAGGCGCGGGGCGGCACGTGCCCGCCGGGCAGCCGGTCGCGCGCCCGCGGCGGCGTCTCGAACACGATCTTGCCGACCGGCAGCGCGGGCAGCGTCGCGTCGTGCGAGCCGAGATTCAGCGCGATCGTCAGCGTGCTGCCGTCGCCGAGGTGCCAGCGCGCGACCAGTGCGGGCGGGTCGCCGTCGCCCGCGAGCAGTTCGACGCCGAGCGACCGCGCGTTCTCCAGGTGCGGCGTCACGAGCGCCGCGCGCACGGCCAGCGCGCTGCGGTAGAAGCGCCGCCAGGCGGCCGCGTCGGGCCACGACTCGTCGGGCGGATGGTGCGACGACGAGCGCACGAAGGTCGCGATGTCGTTCGGGTCGGGAATCGCGTCGCGATGGGCGGCGTCGGCGAACGCGGGAAACGCGGCGAATTCGCGGCGCCGGCCTTCGCGCACCGCATCGGCGAGCGCGCCGCGATAGTCGGTGAAGAACTGGAACGGCTGCGTGCTGCCGTCTTCCTCGCCCATGAACAGCAGCGGGATCGACGGCGCGAGCAGCATCAGCGCGGTGGCCGCGCGCACCGCATCGTCGTTCGCGAGCGCGCGCAGCCGTTCGCCGAATGCGCGGTTGCCGACCTGGTCGTGGTTCTGCAGGAACACGACGAACGCAGTCGGCGGCAGGTGCGCGCTCGGCTCGCCGCGCGCTGCGCCGTCGTGCAGCGGCGACGGTTCGCCCTGGTACGCGAAGCCTTCGCCGAGCGTGCGCGCGAAATGGCGCAGCGGCGCATCGGCGTACGCGCGGTAGTAGCCGTCGCGCTCGCCGGTCAGCAGCACGTGCGCGCTGTTGTGGAAGTCGTCGTTCCATTGCGCGTCGAAGCCGCCGGGGCCGAGCAGGCTCGCAGTATTGCGCTCGTTCTCCAGCACGAGATGCACGTGGCGCGCGTCGCCCGCCTGCGCGCGCACGCGGCGCGCGAGTTCGCGTAGCCACGCGTCGTCGTCGATCGCGTGCGCGGCGTCGATGCGCAGCCCGTCGAAGCGGTATTCGTCGAGCCAGTACAGCGCGTTGTCGATGAAGAACGCGCTCGTCTGCGGGCGGGTGAAGTCGATCGCCGGCCCCCATGCGGTCTGCCGGTCCGCGCGGAAGAAGTCGGGCGCGTAGCGCGGAAGCATATTGCCGTCGGGGCCGAAGTGGTTGTACACGACGTCGAGGAACACCTGCAGCCCGAGCCCGTGCGCGCTGTCGACCAGCGATTTCAGCTCCTCGGGCCGCCCGTACGACGCATCGGGCGCGAACGGCAGCACGCCGTCGTAGCCCCAGTTGCGTGCGCCGGGAAACGCATTGACCGGCATCAACTCGACGGCGGTCACGCCGAGTTCGGCGATCGCCGGCAGGCGCCGCTCGACGGCCGCGTAGCCGCCGCAGGCGCCGACATGCAGCTCGTACAGCACCGTTTCGTGCCACGGGCGGCCGCGCCACGCGTCGTGACGCCAGCGGTACGCGGCCGGATCGACGACCTGGCTGGGGCCGTGCACGTCGTACGGCTGAAAGCGCGACGCGGGATCGGCCACCGCCAGCGCGTCGTCGAGCAGGTAGCGGTACAGCGTGCCGGGGCCGCACGGCGCGATCGTCTCGAACCAGCCGTCGCCGGCAGGCGTCATCGGGATCGCGCGGCCGCCTTCGTCCTGCAGCTCGACGGCGGCGGTGCGGCTCGCGGGCGCCCACAGCCGGAAGCGCGTGCGGTCGGCCTCGACGCAGGTCGCGCCGAACGACGATTCGAATACATGCGTGCCGGTGGGGCGGGCGGAACGGGAAGTCATGGCGGTCCTCAGGAAGACTGATCGGGCGGCGGCACGGCCGCGACCGCGATCACGGCCGCATGCGCGGCGACGTCGAGCCCCGCTTCCGGCCACGAGCGCGGGCCCGAGTCGGGCGTCGCGGTGTCGAGCAGGATGCGGTAATCGAGCACGGGCGCGGGCGGCATGAACGTGATGGTGTCGGCCGATGCGTTCAGCATCACGAGCAACGCCTCGGTGCGCCCGGTGCGGCCGGTGCCGACGCGCCGCATCGTCAGCGCGCGGCGTTCGCCGTCTTCCCACGCGGGCACGGTGAGCGCGTCGCCGCGTTCGTCGAACCAGTCGATCTCGCGCATGCCCGGCGCGCCGTCACGGTCGCCCGACGGGTAGCGCGGCGCCGACATCACCGGATACATGCGCCGCAGCGCGGCGAGCCGCGACACGAAGCGGGTCATCTGCACGCCGGCGTCGCTGTGCGCCAGGTCCCAGTCGAGCCAGGACAGTTCGTTATCCTGGCAATACGCGTTGTTGTTGCCGTGCTGCGTGCGGCCGAATTCGTCGCCGGCCACGAGCATCGGCGTGCCGAGCGCGGTAAATAGCGTCGCGAGCATCGAGCGTGCGACGCGCAGCCGCACGTCGCGTATCGCCGCGTCGTCGGTCGGCCCTTCGACGCCCCAGTTCGCGCTGCAGTTGTCGTCGCGGCCGTCGCGGTTGTCCTCGCCGTTCGCGTCGTTGTGCTTGCCCGCATACGACACGAGGTCGGCCAGCGTGAAGCCGTCGTGCGCGGTCACGAAATTGACCGAGGCCCACGTGCGGCGCCGGCCGTGATTGAACAGGTCGGCCGAGCCCGACAGCCGCGCGGCCAGTTCCGGGCGCTGCCCCGCGTCGCCGCGCCAGAAGCGTCGCACGGTGTCGCGAAACCGGTCGTTCCATTCGGCGAAGCCGGGGGGTGACGGCCGAGCTGATAGCCGCCGGGGCCGAGATCCCACGGCTCGGTGATCAGCTTGCGCTGCGCGAGCACGGGGTCCTGCCGCAGCGCATCGAAGAACCCCGCGCCGGGCTCGAAGCCGTGATCCTCGCGGCCGAGCGTCACGCCGAGATCGAAGCGGAAGCCGTCGATGTTGAACGCGGTCGCCCAGTAGCGCAGCGAATCCATCACCATCTGCACGACGCGCGGATGCGACATGTTCAGCGTGTTGCCGCAGCCGGTTTCGTCGACGTGATAACGCGGATCGTCGGGCCGCAGCCGGTAATAGCTCGCGTTGTCGAGGCCGCGCCACGACAGCGTGGGCCCGAGCTGGTTGCCTTCGCACGTGTGGTTGTAGACCACGTCGAGCACGACCTCGATGCCGGCCGCATGCAGCTGGCGGACCGCGATGCGCATTTCGTCGAGCCGCCGCGTCGTCAGGTACGACGGCTCCGGCGCGAAGAATGCAGCCGTGTCGTAGCCCCAGTAGTTGCGCAGCCCGCGTTTCACGAGCTCGCGCTGCTGCAGGAACGCGTGGATCGGCAGCAGCTCGACCGTCGTCACGCCGATCGACAGCAGGTGATCGATGAACGCCGGATGCGCGAGCGACGCGAACGTGCCGCGCTCCGGCGGGCGCAGCCCGGCGCGGCGCATCGACGCGCCGCGCACGTGAGTCTCGTAGATCACGGTGCTGCGCCACGGCACGTTCGGTCGGCGGTCCATGCTCCAGTCGAACGCTTCGTCCACGACCACCGCTTTCGGCATCGCGGGCGCCGAATCGCGGCGGTCCATCGACAGGTCGGCCCGGTTCGAATGCACGCGATAGCCGAACAGCGCGTCCGACCAGCGGAACTGGCCGACCAGCTTGCGCGCGTACGGGTCGAGCAGCAGCTTGGTCGGATTGAAGCGATGGCCGTGCTGCGGCTGGTACGGGCCGTCCGCGCGGAACCCGTACACGGTGCCCGGATGCGCGTTGGGCAGGTAGCCGTGCCACACCTCGTCGGTGCATTCGGGCAGGTCGAGGCGCGCGAGTTCCTTGCGGCCGGTCGGGTCGAACACGCACAGCTGGATGCGCTGCGCATGCGCGGAAAACACCGCGAAGTTGGTCCCGAGGCCGTCCCAACTGGCGCCGAGCGGATAGCTGCGGCCGGGTTCGAGACGGTCGGGCAGGGCGGTCGGCATGGGGTGGATCTCCGTGTCGGGGAGGTGAATGATCAGGCGGGAGTCAACCAGAGCGTCGCGAGCGGCGGCAGGCGCAGGCTCGCCGACCACGCCTCGCCATGCGAGGGCACGGCTTCGGCCCACACGGCGCCGTCGTTGCCGGCGTTGGTGCCGCCGTACGACGCGGCATCGGTGTTCATCAGTTCGCGCCAGTGGCCGGGCGCGGGCAGGCCGAGCCGGTAACCGGCGCGCGGCACGGGCGTGAAGTTGCAGACGGCGACCACCAGGCGCCCCGTATCGTCGCGGCGCGCGAACGCGAACACGCTGTTGTCGCGGTCGTCGCCGATCAGCCAGGAGAAGCCGGCCGCGTGGCAGTCGAGCGCATGCAGCGCCGGCTCGGCCGCGTACGCGCGGTTGAGATCGCGCACGAGCCGCTGCACGCCGCGATGCGCGGGCGCGTCGAGCAAATCCCAGTGCGGCGTCGCATCGTGCGCGAACTCGCTCCACTGCGCGAATTCGCTGCCCATGAACAGCAGCTTCTTGCCGGGGTGTGCCCACATGAAGCCGAAATACGCGCGCAGCGTCGCGAGCCGCTGCCAGGCGTCGCCGGGCATCTTCGCGACGAGCGAGCCCTTGCCGTGCACGACCTCGTCGTGTGACAGCGGCAGCACGAAGCGCTCGGAGAACGCGTACACGAGCCCGAACGTCATCCGGTCGTGGTGATAGCGGCGGTGGATCGGGTCTTCGTGCAGGTACGCGAGCGTGTCGTGCATCCAGCCCATGTTCCACTTGAAGTCGAAGCCGAGCCCGCCGTCGGCGGTCGGCGCGGTGACGCCCGGCCACGCGGTCGATTCCTCCGCGACGGTGACGACGCCGGCCGGCGCGGTGTCACCGTGCAGCGTGTCGTTCAGCCGGCGCAGGAACGCGACCGATTCGAGGTTTTCGCGGCCGCCGTACACGTTCGGCACCCATTCGCCTTCCTTGCGCGAATAGTCGCGATACAGCATCGACGCGACCGCGTCGACGCGGATGCCGTCGACGTGATAGCGGCGCGCCCACGCGAGCGCCGACGCGACGAGAAACGCATTGACCTCGGTGCGCCCGACGTTGAACACGCAGGTGCTCCAGTCGGGGTGCATCCCCTCGCGCGGATCGGCATGCTCGTACAGCGCGCTGCCGTCGAATTGCGCGAGCCCGTGCGCGTCGTTCGGAAAATGCGCGGGCACCCAGTCGACGAGCACGCCGATGCCGGCCGCGTGCGCGCGATCGACGAAGCGCGCGAAGCCGTCGACCGGCCCGAAGCGCGCGGACGGCGCGAACTGCGCGAGCGGCTGGTAGCCCCACGAGCCGCCGAACGGGTATTCGGCGATCGGCATGAATTCGACGTGCGTGAAGCCCATCCCCTTCACGTACGGAATCAGCCGCTCGGCGAGTTCGTCCCACGTCGCGCTGCGGTCCATCTGTTCGGGGATGCGCTGCCACGACTCCGGATGGACCTCGTAGATCGACCACGGCACGCGATAGCGGTCGTCGTGGCGCGGCCGCGCGTGCATCCAGCCGTCGTCGTGCCAGGCGAACGCGTGGAGCGCCGCGACGTCGGCGACCACCGATGCCGTGCGCGGCGGCGCCTCGGTCGCCCGTGCGCACGGATCGGCCTTGTGCGGCAGCACGTGCCCGTCGGCCGCGACCAGCTCGTACTTGTAGCGCTCGCCCGGGCCGATGCCCGGCACGAACAGCTCCCACACGCCCGACGGCCGCCGCAGCCGCATCGGATGGCGGCGGCCGTCCCATGCGTTGAAATCGCCGACCACCGACACCCGCTGCGCGCTCGGCGCCCACACCGCGAACCGCACGCCGTCGGTATCGTCGATGCGCACCGGTGTCGCGCCGAGGCAGTCGAGCACGGCTTCGGGATCGCCGGCCGAAAAACGCGCAAGCGCCGCTTCGTCGAGCAGCGTGCCGAACGCGTACGCATCGTCGGTCACCTGGTGCGCATCCGGCCAGTCGATCGAGAGCAGATAGTGCGGCGCGCCGCCATCGTGTGCGATCGTCCCCGCGAAGCAGCCGGCGCGATCGACGCAGGCGAGCGTGCCGAGTTCGGCGCCGTCCGGCGACAGCGCGCGCACGCGCTCGGCGCCGGGCAACAGCGCCCGCACGACGATCTGGTCATCGTGTCGGTGCGGGCCGAGGCACGCGAACGGGTCGGGATGGCGGCCGGCGAGCAGCGCATCGATATCGGCGCGGTCGAACAGCGTATCGGTCATGGGTTTCCTCCGTCGTCGGGCAGCGCGCCGTCGCCGAGCAGCCGGTCGACCAGCGCCGCGAGCCCGCCGACCGGCACGCTCAGCCAGTCGGGCCGGTTCGCGGCTTCGTAGCACAGCTCGTACGACGCCTTGTCGATCAGGAACAGCGCGAGCAGGCGGTCCGCATAGTGCGGATCGACGAAGCGCGCGGGCGCAAGGTCGGCCGCCGCGCGATAGCATTCGACGAAGCGGTCGGCGGCGGCCTGCCCGAAGCGGTCGAACAGCGCGCGCTTGCGGCCGGCCGCTTGCGGCGGCGCCTTCTCGATCGCGAACTGTGCGGTCGCGCTGACATAGGACAGCGAGCGCAGCAGGCCGGCCACGTCGCGCAGCGGATGCGATTTCGCGCGCCGCCGCTCGAGCGGGCGCGCCGGTTCGCCTTCGAAGTCGATCAGCAGCGCGTCGCCCTGCACGTCGAGCACCTGGCCCAGATGAAAATCGCCGTGAATCCGCGTGCATTGCGCATCGAGCGTGCGCGGCACGAGCTCGCCGAGCGCCTCGACGGCCGCGTCGCGCGATGCGAGCAGCGCGTCGGCCGACGCGCGGGTAGGCGCATCGAGCGCGTCGAGCCGCGTGCGCAGCACGTCGAGCGCGCGTTCGAACGACGCGATCGCGTCCACGCACCAGCCGTCGACGTGCTCGGGCGTCGCGCGCTCCGGCGCGAACGCGGGATCGTCGGACGGCTGCGCGAGCGCGACGTGCAACTGGCCGAGCCGCGTGCCGATGATGCCGGCGAACGCCGCGTAGCCGAGCAGCGCGTCGGGTTCCTCGTCCGTTTCGGCCGTCTCGCCTTCGTCTGCGGCCGGCAGCGCCAGCTCGTCGATCGCGCGGCGCAGGAAGTCGAACGAGCGCGTCCATGCGTCGCCCTGGTTGTCGACGTAGCGCTGCAGGATCGCGACCGTATGCGGCGTGCCGTCCGGGTCGACGTGCACGACTTCGCCGGCCAGCGTCGCGGTGTTCGCATAGCCGATGCGCGTCAGGTGCCGGCTCATTTCCGCTTCCGGATGAATGCCGTGCGCGACCTTGCGCACCAGCTTCAGCACGATCGCGTCGCCGATCACGAGCGAACTGTTGCTCTGCTCGGCCGCGAGCCAGCGCACTTCCGCGTCGTCGCCCGGATCGAGCCCGGCGAGCGCGTCTTCCGGCAAAAAGGTGAGCCGGCCGCCGTCGGACGTGGGCACCGTCGCGCCGTCGCGCAGCTTGCGCAGCATCCCGCGCGCGAACGCCGGCAGCGCGAACGCATCGGTCAGGTAGCCGACCGTATGGCCGCGCCGCACGCGCGCCAGCGCCAGTTGCGCGAACAGCGGATGGGACGTCTCGCCGCCCCACGCGGTCGCGAGCGGCACCACGTAGCGCTCGACGCCCCCGTCGCTCGCGGACACCCACGCCTCCGCATACTGGAACGGCTCGTCCGGAATCGGCGTGACGACGTTCAGCCACGCGTCGCCGATCTTGCGATCCTTCGATGCGAACCAGCGCCGCCGCGCGAGCCACGACGCGAGCGCGTCGTGCGCCAGCGCGTGCAGTTGCGAGACGTCCGGCCGCGTATCGCCGCGCCGCATCACGAGCGTCACGTATTCGGGCAGCGGCTCCGCATGCGGCTGCCGCCACGACGGCTCGCGGCCATGCTCGGCGAGCACGAACCACAGGAACCCGTACGGCGGGAAGGTGAGGAGATACGGGAGCTGGCCGATCGGCGGAAACGGCGAATCGGACGTCATCTCGATCGGCACGCGGCCCGCGAATTCGGACAGGTCGAGTTCGACCGCCTGCGACGCGCGCGACAGGTTCGCGACGCACAGCACCGGCTCGTGGCCCTCCAGCTCGCGCAGGTACGCGAGCACCTTGCGGTTCTCCGGGCGCAGGAAGCGGATCGTGCCGCGCCCGAACGCCTGCGACGCACGGCGCGTCGCGAGGATGCGCCGCGTCCAGTTCAGCAGCGAATGCGGATCGCGCGTCTGCGCCTCGACGTTGATCGCGTCATAGCCGTACAGCGAGCCCATCACCGGCGGCAGCACCAGCAGTTCGGGGTCGGCGCGCGAGAAGCCGCCGTTGCGGTCCGACGACCACTGCATCGGCGTGCGCACGCCGTCGCGGTCGCCGAGGTGGATGTTGTCGCCCATCCCGAGTTCGTCGCCGTAGTAGATCACCGGCGTGCCGGGCATCGACAGCAGCAGCGAATTGATCAGCTCGATGCGGCGCCGGTCGCGCTCCATCAGCGGCGCGAGCCGGCGCCGGATGCCGAGGTTCAGCCGCGCGCGGCGGTCGCTCGCGTAGGTCTGCCACAGCAGGTCGCGCTCCGAATCGGTGACCATCTCGAGCGTCAGCTCGTCGTGGTTGCGCAGGAACACGGCCCACTGGTTGCTCGGCGCGAGCGCCGGCGTCTGCCGCATGATGTCGAGGATCGGGAAGCGATCCTCGCTCGCGATCGACATGTAGATACGCGGCATCAGCGGGAAGTGGAACGCCATGTGGCATTCGTCCTCGTTGCCGAAGTATTCCTGCACGTCTTCCGGCCACTGGTTCGCTTCCGCGAGCAGCATCCGGTTCGGGTACTCGGCGTCGATCGTCGCGCGGATCCGCTTCAGGATCGCATGCGTCTCGGGCAGGTTCTCGTTGTTGGTGCCTTCGCGCTCGACCAGATACGGCACCGCGTCGAGCCGCAGCCCGTCGATGCCGAGGTCGAGCCAGAAGCGCATCACCTGGATCACTTCGCGCACGACGGCCGGGTTGTCGAAGTTCAGGTCCGGCTGGTGCGAATAGAAGCGGTGCCAGTAGTACTGGCCGGCCACCGGGTCGTGGGTCCAGTTCGACGTTTCGGTATCCAGAAAGATGATCCGCGTGCCTGCGTATTTCGTGTCGGTGTCGGACCACACGTAGTAGTCGCGATGCGTGGAGCCCGGCTTCGCGCGGCGCGCGCGCTGGAACCACGGATGCTGGTCCGACGTGTGGTTGATCACGAGCTCCGCGATCACGCGGATGCCGCGCGCATGCGCCTCGCGGATGAAGCGCCGCACGTCGGCCAGCGTGCCGTAGTCGGGATGCACGTCGCGGTAGTCGGCGATGTCGTAGCCGTCGTCGCGGCGCGGCGACGGATAGAACGGCAGCAGCCAGATCGTGTCGACGCCGAGTTCGGCGATGTAGTCGAGCTTCGCGATCAGGCCGGGGAAATCGCCGATGCCGTCGTTGTTCGAGTCGTAGAACGACTTCACGTGCACCTGGTAGATGATCGCGTCCTTGTACCACAGCGGATCGTCCGCACAGAGCGCGGGTTCGCGGCGGCGCGCGCGGCGCCGGCGCGGCGTGCCGGCCGGCGCGAGCGACGGGAATTGCGCGCGGCGCACGTCGTCGAGGGAATCTTCGCGTTTCATCATGCATGCGCTCCCGAAGGGCGGCGGGCGGAGTCCGGTTCGGGTGCCGCCGCCCGCGCGGCGCCCGGAGACGGCGCGAGCCGCCAGATTGCATACGGCCGCACGTGCGGATCGAGCGACACGTACTGGCGATGGCCGCGCCAGGTTTGCGCGTGCGCGGCGTCCTGTTCGAGCGCATCGAGCGGTTCGCCGTCGGCCAGCCCGAGGCCGCGCCACAGCGCCGCATCGAGCGTGAAGTTCGCGGCCTGCGGATGCCACGGGTCGAGGCTGATCGCGACGATCACCACGCTGTCGAACGCGGGCGTCGCCTTCATGAACACGAGCACCGAATCGTTGTCGGCCTCGACGAACGTGAGCCCGAGATGCGTCTGCAGCGCCGCGTGATCGCGCCGCGCGCGGTTCAGCCGCGCGATTTCCGTGCCGATGTGCGCGGCCTTGCTCCAGTCGCGCGCGCGCAGCTCGTATTTCTCGGCATCCGCGTATTCCTCGCTGTCCGGCAGCGGCGCCGATTCGCCGAGTTCGAAGCCCGAGTACAGGCCCCACGAGCCGGCCAGCGTCGCCGCGAGCGCCGCGCGGATCACGAACTGCGAACGCGGCGCGTTCTGCAGGTGGCGCGGATTGATGTCGGGCGTGTTGACGAAGAAGTTCGGCCGGAAGAATTCGCGTGGCGGGCCGGCGGTCAGCTCGGTCAGGTAGTCGATGAAGTCGCGCTTCGACTCGCGCCACGTGAAGTACGTGTAAGACTGCGAGAAGCCGACTTTCGCGAGGCGGTACATCATCCCCGGCCGCGTGAACGCCTCGGACAGGAACACGACGTCAGGATGCCGGCCGCGCACGTCGGCGATCATCCACGCCCAGAACGGCAGCGGCTTCGTGTGCGGGTTGTCGACGCGGAAGATCCGCACGCCCGCGTCGACCCAGAACAGCACCGCGTCGCGCAGCGCGAGCCACAGGTCGGGCAGCGCGTCCGCCGCGTAGAAGTCGGGGTTCACGATGTCCTGGTAGCGCTTCGGCGGATTCTCCGCGAAGCGCAGCGAGCCGTCGGGCCGCCACGCGAACCAGCCCGGATGCGCGGCGAGCCACGGATGGTCGGGCGAGCACTGGATCGCGAAATCGAGCGCGATCTCGAGCCCGTGCCCGCGCGCGGCGTCGACCAGCGCGCGGAACGACTCGAGCGTGCCGAGCTGCGGATGCACGGCCGTATGGCCGCCGTCGGGCGAGCCGATCGCGTACGGGCTGCCGACGTCGTCGGGGCCGGCGGTCAGGCTGTTGTTGCGGCCCTTGCGCGCGGACGTGCCGATCGGGTGGATCGGCGGGAAATACAGCACGTCGAAACCCATGTCGCGGATGCGCGGCAAATGCGCGATCACGTCGTCGAACGTGCCGTGCCGGTGCGGATCGTCACTCGCCGAGCGCGGAAACATCTCGTACCAGCTCGAGAAGCGCGCCTGGCGGCGTTCGACGTCGACCGGGTAGGTCGTCGCGTCGTGCGTGACGAACGGGCGGTAGCGCAGCGCCGCGAACGCGTCGGCGAGCGCGGGCGCGCCGATCAACGCGAGGCGGTCGTCGGGCGACGCGTCCTTGAGTTCGGCGGCGAGCCGCTCCATCTGCTTGACCGCGCGCGGATCGACGGGATCGGCGAGCTTCAGCGCGGTGGCGAGCAGCAGTTGCGCTTCGCGCACCTCCAGCGTCACGTCCTGGCCGGCCGCGCGCTTCTTCGCGATATCGGTGACGAGCGACGCCCAGTCGTCGCGCCACGCGACCACGCGGAATTCATGGCGGCCGAGCCGGTCGAGCGTGACGCGTGCGTGCCAGCGGTCGTTCGGCTCGGCTTCGAACGGCACTTCGCGCCAGGTGTCGTCGTCGGCGGCGCGCCACTGGAGCACGGCCGCGAGATGCGCGTGCCCGTCCGTGAAGATCGACGCGCTGACGACGAGCGGCTCGCCGATCACGCGCTTGATCGCGAAGCGGCCGTCGTCGACCGACGGCTCGACGCGCTCGATCGCGATCCGGTCGGCCACGAGCGCGGCCGACAGCGCGGTGCGTTCGCGCGCGGCGTCGGCGCGCGTCGTGACGGGCGGCGCCCGCCATGCATGCAGCAGCGCATACGCGCCGGGGGCGAGCGTGAACGGCTCGAGCGCGGCCGGCGGATGCGTGTGCGCGCCGTCCTGCGTGACGACGCGCGTGAAGCCGCCCGGCACGCCGGGCAGGATCGTCGCGGGGTCGACCGTCGCCGGCGCGTCGAGATCGGGATTCAATGCGATCAGCAACGCCGCGTCGTCATGTTCGAGCAGCGGCCCGGTGCCGCGCAGCAGCGCGGTCGCGCTCGCGCCCGGCGCGCTCAGTTGCACGATTTCGCCGCGCGCCGCCGCGACGGGCGTGGCGCGGCGCCACGCGTTCGCATCGGCGAGCGCGCCCGACAGGTCGAAACGCGCGTGCTCGAACGCGGCGCGGTAGCGCGCGGCGTCCGCGTCGCGGGCCATTAGCGGCACGGTCACGCCGCGCTCGAAGCCCATCGGCACGAGCCAGCCGGTGCCGACGGCCGCGGCCGTCCACAGCGCGCGGCGATACGCACGGGCGACGGTGTCGTCCGGCGCGTCGGGCCAGTCGTCGGCGAGACGCGGGCCGTCGGGCGCATCGGGAAACGCGATCGGCGCGCCGATGCGGCGCAGCAGCCGGTGCTCGTCCGCGAACCACGGCGCGCGCAGGTCCCACCAGCGCACCGATGAAAACACCGCGTCGAACCCGGCGGCTTCGAGTTGCGCGAGCGCGTCACGTGCATGACCGGGCACCCCGGCGAGCACCGCGACGTCCGGGCGCGCACGGCGCAGCGCCGCGCGCCAGCCCGGCCACCAGTCGGCCGGCAGGTGATGCGGCGCGTCGATCAGGAAGCCGGCCGCGCCCGCGTCGGCGTACGTCGCGAGATGCGCGCACCACCATGCCGACAGCGCGTCGCGCACGGCTTCGTCGGCGGTGTTCGCATGCGCGATATCCAGTGCGTGCGCGGTGCCGCGCGGATCGATCAGCGCGTCGTCGTGCGTACGCTCGACGTACCAGTCAGGATGCTCGGCGCGCAGCGGATTGTCGCGCGCGATGCGGTCGGGCACGACTTCGAGCAGCAGGCGCAGCCCGTGACCCTTCGCCAGTTGCGCGAGCCGCGAGAAGGTTTCGAGCGCGCTCGCGCGTGTCTCGAACGACTGGGCCGGCCGCCGGAAATCCGCCACGTGGCGCGGAAAGCCGGCCACGCTCGCGGCCCAGAACGCGCCGATCAGCACGTGATCGAAGCCCATCCCCGCGATGTGCGCGAAGGTTTGCGGCCACGCGTCGAGCGGCCCGACGAGGCGGGCGTCGCAGAAGTAGAGGTGCGGAGCGAACGGTGGTGTGGAGTCCATGGCGGGGCGCGGCGTGGGCGAGTGGCGCGAGCGGTAAAGCCGGTTCGTCGCAACCTGCGTGCCTGCTGCGCGAACGTCAGCAGAACGGGGGCGTGCAGGGGAAGGCGGTTTGAAGGGGCCTGTCGTTTTTACATGAGCGCCAGGCCCACGTATGTACTACATGCGCGGTATGGAGCGGATATCCGAACTGTCGCCCGTCGCGGCATCATCGTCCGTCGTCGGAATCGGCACACCCGGGTCATACCGCACCACCGCGCCATGTTCGATCCGGTGCGGGAACGGCGGCGGCTCGTCCACCTGGTCGCCGAAGCGCGCACGCACGAACGCGCGCAGCAGCGCCTCGCGCGCCGTGTGGCCATGCGCGCCGCAGGTCGACGGGCCGTCGACGAACGTCGCGTCGCATTCGACCTCATCGCCATGGCGGGCGATCCGCAGGTCCTCCACGCGATCGAGCACCGCGCCCGCGTCGGCCCACGACGCCGAAGGCGCGAACGGTGCGTCGAGATGCCGGAACGCGTCGCACGCGGCCGTCACGACCACGGTCGGCGCGACCGCCGTGAAGCGCAGCGTGTCTTCGTCATCGGCGCACAACGCGCGTGCGCACCAGTAGTCGAGATCCTTTCCGTCGAGTGCGTCGGTTCGCATGGGCTGCCTCCGTTCGATCGAAAAACGCGTCAGCGCGCAAGCGCCGTGCCCGTCGCGGGCGTCGAACGCATCCGCGCCACCAGCGGGTAGTGGTCCGACGCGTGCCGCGCCCGCGCGCTGCGGTGCACGACCACGTCGACCAGCAGCTCGCCCGGATGAATCCAGATCCGGTCCAGCGAGAACACCGGGCACACGGTCGGGAACGTGCGTGGCGCCGGCGCACGACGGAACCGCGTGACGAGCGCCTGCAGCGCGCGGCCGCGCACGAACCATTCGTTGATGTCGCCGAGCAGGATCACCGGCATCGCGCCGGTATCGAATGCCGCGAGCAGCCGCTGCACCTGCGCGCTGCGTTCGCTGGCCGACAGCCCGAGATGGGTCGCGACCACGCGGATCGGGCCCGTGCTGCAGTCGATGTCGGCGTCGAGCGCGCCGCGCGGCTCGCGCGGGTGGAACGACAGGTCGAGCGTGCGCGCCGCGCGGATCGGGCAGCGCGACAGCACCGCGTTGCCGTAGCGGCGCTCGGGCGTGTCGATCGTCGGGCCGGCCACCGCGTGCATGCCGGTCGCGTCGCGCAGGTGCGCGAGCACGTCGGGCGCGCGCGTGCCGCCGAGCGGCACTTCCTGCAGCGCGATCACGTCCGCGTCGAGTTCGTCGATCACGGCCGCGATCCGGTCGACCGCACGTGCCGGCCATGTACCGTAGCCGCCGTGGATGTTGTAGGTCGCGATCCGCAGGTCGCGCCCGCCCGGCGCGGCGGCGGGCGCCGCGTCGGCGGTGACGACGTGCGGCGCCGGGGCCGGTTGTTGGCTCAGTGCCATCGTCGCAGCATCCTCACGAGCAGGATCGACACGCCGACCAGCGCGAGGCCGATCGCCGCGAGCCACGCGAACGCGCCGGGCCCCGGATGGCTGAGCGCGGCGCTCAGCTGGTGCGCGAACGTGACGGTCAGCACGATGCCGGGCAGCATCCCGAGCGCGGTGCCGATCAGGTAGTCGCGCAGCCCGATGTGCGACGCGCCGGCGACGAGGTTCACGACGGTGAACGGCGCGATCGGCAGCAGCCGCAGCACGGCCATCGCGACCACGCCGCGCCGGCCGATGTGCTCGCTCAGCCGGTTCGCGCGCGGGCCGGCGAGCCGGCGCACCGCGTCGCGCCCGAGCCAGCGGCCCAGCGCGTAGGTCGCGGCGGCGGCCGCCAGCGAGCCGACGCCCGCATACGCGAAGCCCGGCCACGCGCCGAACACGAGCCCCGTCGCGGCGATCAGCAGCGTGATCGGCACCGCGCAGGTCGCCGCCACCACGTAGGCCGCGAGCAGCAGCACCGGCGCGGCCGGCAGCCGCGCGATGCCGGCCACCGCGTGCGACAGCGATGCGACGTTCAGGTGTGCGCCCAGCGGCGTGAAGCGCCACGCGAGCGCCAGCGCGGCGATCGCGAGCACGATCGCGCCCAGCACGAAAAAGCGCGCGGTGAGCGAGCGGTGCTGTTCGTGCGGCACGAATTCGCGGACGAACCGGTCGGGCTCGATCGGCTGCTCGGGGTCGAGCCGCGCGCTGACCGGCACGAGCGCCTCGAATTGCGGCGACACGGCCGGATCGAGCGTGCGCAGCGTGCGGCCAGGCTTCGCGCGCAGCCGGTCGAGTACGACGTTCGGCCGTTCCCCACACGCGAACGCTTCGGCCACAGCCGCAGGCGTCGTGCCGAGATGCTCGGCCAGCAGCCGCTCGCGCATGCCGGCGATCGCGCCGCGGATGCGCGGATCACCGGCTGCGACGAGCGCGATGCAGCATTCGGTATCGAGCACCATCGAGCGGTTATTGAGGTTCGCGCTGCCGATCACGATGCATTCGTCGTCGACGATCGCGAGCTTGCTGTGCACGTTCACGCACCCGTCGCCGAGCCCGTCGACGTGCGGATACAGCAGCCGGTAGCGGTCGAAGCGGTCGGCCGACGCGAGCGTCGCGTGCAGCCGCGCGCGCAGCACGCCCATCGTCGCTTCCTGCAGCCAGCCGCTCTGCACGCGCGGCGCGACGACGGTGACGTCCGGCCCGTCCGTATCGGCGAGGCGCGCGGACAACGCTTCGCGCACCACCGCCGCGGTGAAATACTGGTTTTCGACATACAGGTGCCGCTGCGCGGCGCGGATCGTGTCCTCGACCAGCGCGCGCACCTGCCGCACCGGTTCACGCCCGCCGTGGCGCGGCGCCGTATAGGCGATGCCGAGCTGCACGTCGTGCACGTCGACGCGCGCCTCGTGCGGCCACGGATCGTCGTCGTCGGGCCGCTCGAGATGCCGCTGCGCGCGGATCGCGATCGGGCGCCCGCACGCTTGTAGCCAGCGGGCCCGCGCCTGATCGCCGATCGCGGCGGCCGCATCGCCGTCGAACATCGCGTGCACGTCGTGGAACGGCCCGTACGGCATGCCTTGCTCGTCGCGGCGGCGCGGATCGTCGGCTGCGTGCGCGGGTGTGTCCCAGCGGGCGCGCGTCAGGTCGAGGCCGCCGACGAACGCGAGCCGGTCGTCGATCACGACCAGCTTCTGGTGATGCGACGCGCCGCGCGGGTGTGCATCGTCGAGCCGGAACCGGATGCCGCGATGCGCGCGCCAGCCGGCCCGATACACGGGCGGCCAGTCGCGCTCCAGCGCGTAGATCATCGCGAAATCCCACGCGAGCACGTAGATGCGCAGGTTGTGACGAGCAGACGCGAGCGCATGCAGGAAGGCCGCAAGCGTGTCGGGCAGCGTGTCGTCCGCGCCGCCCGGCGCGAGCCGCATCCGGCTGTCGACGTCCCAGCCGACGATGAACACCGTATGGCGCGCACGCAGCAGCGCGGCGCGCAGCGTCGAGAAATACGCGTCGCCGTCGACCAGCATTGCGAAGCGGTCTGCGTGGCGGATCGTGTCGCAGTTGCGCCCGCGTTCGAGCAGGCCGTGCCGCGACGGGCCGTCCGCCGGCGCGGCGTCGACGCGCCGGTCGTCGGCGCGGGTCATGCGATCCGGCGCGATCATCGGGCCCCGACGTCCCGGTTGCCGTCGATCCGCTGCAACAGCGCATCGCAGCGTGCGCGAAGCCCCTGCAACTCCGGCGAATGCGCGTCGAGCCGCGCATGCTCGCCGTGCGCGACCGCGATGTCGTAGATCTCCTGCGCGATCGTCGCCGACGCGTGCGCGATCCTGATCCGGTCGAGCCAGTCGCATTCGGCGCGCTGGCACGCGAGCCACGCGCGCAGCGCGCCCACCAGCTGGCTGGTCGTGAGCCAGGCGCCGCTGCGCATGCGCGCGGCGAGCTGGCTCGTCACGAGATAGGAGAGCAGGTCGGTCTGGGTCACACGAAACTCCTTGACGAGGTGTCGGGTTGACAGGTCCGTACGCACGCGATGTTTTGCAGCGTCTCGCAGATCGCCGCAAATTCCGGCCCGCTCGTGCGCGAGAACGAGACGGAGATGTCGTCGGTGTCCGGATCGTCGTCCGATTGCTGGACGATGAACCGTTTCACGCGCACCCGGCCGGGGCCGAGCGCTTCGTGCAGCGTGCCGAGCGTGAGGCCGCCGCGCTCGACCACGAGCTGCAGTGTGCGCTGCTGGCGCTGCGCGATGAAGCGGCGCTCGAGCGGCTTCACGCCCGCGAGGATCGCGAGCACGATCGCCGTCGCGCCGACCGACGCAACCACCATGCCGCCGCCCGCGGCGAGCCCGACGCCGGCCACCGCCCACAGGCTCGCGGCCGTCGTCAGCCCGCGCACCACTTCGCCGCGCAGCAGGATCGAGCCCGCGCCGAGAAAGCCGATGCCGGACACCACTTGCGCGGCGACCCGCGACGGATCGAGCACGACGCCGTTCTGCCCGCGCACGTCCTCGAAGCCGAACGTCGACACCAGCATCACAAGCGCGGAACCGACGCACACGAGCATGTGCGTGCGCAGCCCGGCGGCCCAGTTCAGGCGTTCGCGTTCGAGCCCGATCACGCTGCCGAGCAGCGCGGCCAGCAACAGGCGTCCTAGTAGTTCGAGGTGGCCGATCATGATGTGCATCCCTTCCGGCCCTCAGCGAAGCGGGCCTGGTAGCGGTTCGATGCGGAAAAGGGACGCAAGCAGCGTGCCGGCCGGGCACGGCGCGTGCGCGCAAGGCCGGCGGCGCGCCTGACGAGCATGCGGCGCGCATTTTTTGCATCGCTATCGCAGATAAGACAGGAGGCCACCGTGGCACATCAACAGGACGCACAGGTTCGGGACCCGTATCGCGGCCACGAGATTTTCGTCTGGGCGCGACCCAACGAGCGCGGCGCATGGCGCGACGAGGTGCAGGTGTACGTCAACGGCGCGCGCATCGAGCTGGTGGTGCCGGAAGCCGCCGGCCCGGAATGGCTGACCGAGGTCGAGGCGCTGCGGGCGGGCCTCGAGCGCGGCCGCTATCTGATCGACAAGCGCGTGGACGACGACTGACTGGCATCGCGCTTGCGGCGCCGTGTGCCGCGACAGCGCACCACGGCAAGTACCTTGTGAACCCATGCCGGCCCGCGCCGGGAGGAACCGATGAGCGATCCGCGTACCCTGCATATCTACCGCTACGACCCCGACCGCGACGCGGCGCCTTACCTGCAGCGCTACGAGATCGACGTGAACCCGGACGACCGCATGCTGCTCGACGTGCTGGGCCGCGTGAAATGCGACGACGAGACGCTGTCGTATCGGCGCTCCTGCCGTGAAGGCATCTGCGGCTCGGACGCGATGAACATCAACGGCAAGAACGGCCTCGCATGCCTGACGAACATGCAGACGCTGCCGCGCGAGATCGTGCTGCGGCCGTTGCCGGGGCTGCCGGTGGTGCGCGACCTGATCGTCGACATGACCGATTTCTTCAACCAGTACCACTCGATCCGGCCATACCTGATCAACGACACGACGCCGCCCGCGCGCGAGCGGCTGCAATCGCCGGAGGAGCGCGACCAGCTCGACGGACTGTACGAATGCATCCTGTGCGCGTGCTGTTCGACGTCGTGTCCGAGCTACTGGTGGAACCCGGACAAGTTCGTCGGTCCGGCCGGGCTGCTGCAGGCGTACCGCTTCATCGCCGATTCGCGCGATCTCGCGACGGCCGAGCGGCTCGACGATCTCGAGGACCCGTACCGGCTGTTCCGCTGCCGGACGATCATGAATTGCACGGACGTGTGCCCGAAGGGGCTGAATCCGACCAAGGCGATTTCGGAGATCCGGACGATGCTGGTCAGGCGGACGGTGTAGCGCGGGACATCCCGGGGGCCAGGGCTCCGCTATTTCCCGGCAAACGCGTCCGCCTGCGCGGTGCGATGCCGTGCCGCAACGCGATCGCCGGCCGGATAGAACTGCCGCGCCCATCGCTGGAACACCGGATACGGCCCGTCGCCTGCGACCGGGGTACCGTAGCCGGTGTAGTCGCGATGGCTCCACACCATGATGTCTTCCTTGAACACCGGCACCAGCCACAGCCGGTGCAGCAACCGGCCGAGCGCGGCGTAGACGATCCGCTGCAACGGAGCCGGCCACCTCGACAGCCACGAAAAGCGGAACGAGATACCGTCCCGGAAGGTCCAGCGCAACGGCGCGACCTGCACGCCGCACGCGAAGATCTTCGCTTCGAGGCCGATCGCCTTCATTTCATGATCGGACGACACGCAGCCAAGGCCGTGAACGCCGATCAGCGTGCGCCATTTGATGTTCTTCCACGCCATGTCGACCTGCATCGAAATGCGCGGGCCGTCGATCACGGGCGTATGCGGCTTCATGTCCTTCCAGCGATGCAGCGCGCCGAAATGTTCGAGATCGAAGCCGTTTTCCGGCAGGTTCTGCATCACGCCGCGTAGCGTGAATGCCTGGCCGACCGGTGCCGAGAAGCCGGTCATGTCCACTTCCGGCAGTTCCCAGGTCGGCGCCAGGCCGTCGGCGTTCTGCCATACGAACACGAAGCCGTTCCACTCGCGCACATGCCAGGTGCGAAGCGTCAGCCGTTGGCCGCCTTTCGTGCAGCCGGCGGCGATACGCCGGCCGTCGGGGCCGTACGCGTAGTGATGGAACGGACAGACGATCTGCTCGCCGTCGACCGTGCCGCCGTGGCCGAGATGCGCGCCCTGGTGCGGGCAATACGCGTCGACCGCGCAGGCGACGCCCGAGGCCGTCCGGTACAGCACGACGTCGCGTCCCATGAACGGCGTCGTGAGCACGGCCCCGCGCTTCAGTTCGCGGCTGAAACACAGCGCGAACCACCCGTCCGGATAGGGCAGCGGCGCGGTTTCGTCGACGGGGCCGGCTGCATGCATCGCGCGCTCCTGCATCGGCATGGCACTCATCGCGCGAATTCCCGATCGACATGTGCGACGGCCGCCGACACGGGGCCGTCTCGCCCGTCGGGTGCGTCGCCGCCGGGCGCCGGGTAGAACTGCGCGGCCCAGCGCCGGAACGTCATGATCGGCAGCTCGCCGGCCATCAGCGTCGGGCGTGCGTCGTAGTCGCGGTGATCCCAGATGCGCAGGTCGCGCCTGAATTGCGGCACGAACCACAGCCGGTATGCGGCGCTCGCGAGGACCTCGTGCAGGGCCCGGCGCAGCGGCGACGGCCACGCCGATGCACGTTCGACGCGCAGCGCGACGAATTCGCGGCAGGTCCAGCGATCGGGTTCGATCTGCGTCGGGAACAGCACGACCCGTGCGTGCAGCCCGAGGTCCGGCAGTTCCATGCGCGCGGCCATGCAGCCCAGGCCGTGCATCGTGATGTCCAGCAGCAGCCGCTGCCCGAGCAGCACGAGCGTCGAGCGCATCGTCAGCCGGTGGCCGTCGGCTTGCAGCGGCTCCAGCACCGGATTCGACCAGCCGTGCACCGGGCTGAAATGATTGACGTCGACGCCGTTCTCGGCCGGATTCTGCAGGCTGCCGTTCAGCGTGTGGCACTGGCCGCGCGGCCGCGAATAGCCGTCGAGGTCGAGTTCGGGCAGCGACCACGACGGCGCTGCGCCCGCACGGTTCTGCCATGCGAGCACGAGGCCGTTCCATTCGCATACGGGGCGCTGCCGCAGCGCGGCGGCGGGCGGCTTGCCGTCGCGCCCGGCGCGCACGCAGGTGCCGTCCGGCGCGAACGCGAGGTGATGGAACGGGCATACGATCTCCTCGCCGCGCACGACGCCGCCGTGCCCGAGATGCGCGCCGAGGTGCGGACAATGCGGCGCGACCGCGCGAATCAGGCCGGATGCCGTTCGATACAGCACGACGTCCGCGCCCATGAAGCGCGTTACGACGAGCGCGCCGGGTTTGACGTCGCGGCTGTAGGCCAGCGCGAACCAGCCGTCCGGATAGCGATGTCGCGAAGCGGCGGCGGATTCGGGCACAAGAGGGATCGGTGCGTGCATGTGCGTCTCCAGTCACCGGGGCGAAGCATGCCGGTCCGCCGCCGCGATTTCCTCGAGCGTCGGCAGTGCCGTCATCGCGACTGCGCCGCCGGCGAAGCGCCCGCCGCCGAGATCGTCGCCGTGGTAGCGGGTGCTGAATGCATGAAACTCCGCATTGCCGGCACTCATGTAACACAGCTCCGTCACGTAGGCCTGCGCGTCGGCGTCGCCGGCCAGCGCGCCCGTCGCGACCGCTTCACGCGCGTCGATCAGGCGGCGCTCGTTCGACGTGCAGCGTGCCGCCAGCCGGTCGAGCGCCGCCTGGGCGTTCAGTTGCTCGACGCGCATCAGGATCCACACGGCATTGAATCGCTCGTGCGCGGACCATTCCTTGCGAAACGAAAACAGGTCGTTGACGAGAATCACCGAGTCGATCGTCGCGTCCCGCGCGTCGGCCAGCGCCGCGTGTTGCGCGAGGTGCTGCCCCATGTCGATGTCGAGCGCGTATTCGATGAGCAGCGTGATCCAGTGGCCGAAGCCCTCGACCCGGCGAAACGCCAGATAGTCGGCCAACGACAGGCGCGTTGCGTCGGTTGCCGTCGGGCTGGCCTGCGTATGGACCTGCTCGCGGATGCATTCGACGAACCGCCGCCAGAAGGCCGGGCGCGCCTCGCTCTGGGTGCGCATCAACTGCAGCGTGTCGTGCAGCAGCCGCGCGGAAGGTGCGTCGGCCGGCGGCGGCGTGCCGTCGACGGCCGCCAGGAAATGCTCGCGCAACGAGTCGAGCCCCGCCTGATCGCCGGTGCGTGCGAGATGCGTGAAGGCGTCGTCCATCAGCGTCGTGACGTGCATCATGCGGTGGAGCGCGTACACGCGATCGGGCCGCGCATTCGGGTAGCACAGGCTGCCATACGCGGGAATGCGCTGCGCGAGAAAACGGCGCGCCGCTGCGTCGCTGCGATAGTGCTGCACGATGTACGGGTAGTCGTCGATCGCGAGTTGCCGCTCGATTGCTTCATGCTGCGGGTGCCGTGCGACGGGCAGCGACAGATGCGGCAGCGGCAGCACCAGCGTTTGCGTCTCGCTGGGCGGGGCGCTCGTGGCGCGTGGCGTTCCGGATGCTTGCATGCGGCTCTCCAAGTTACGCGTCCGGTTTGACCGCGACGATGCTGTAGGTCGACACCTTGTTCTTGATCAGCGCGACGGACCAGTTTTCGGCGAGCACGCGCAGTTCTTCCAGCGTGTCCGGCGCACGGTGCGGAAAATGGCGGTCGATGTTGGCCTTGGCATCCATCAGCCAGCGCGCGACGTCGATGTTCGACGGCAGCACGCGCATGTCGCGGATCGCGAACCCGGCGTCGATCAGCACCTGCCTGAAATAATCGGGCGTCTTCCTGTGCTTGCACGCGATCCGGTCGACCTCGTCCGGCGTGTCGGATGCGTATTCGCTCAGGTCGACGTTGTACAGATTGTCCGAGATCACCACCGAGCCGCCGCCGCGCACACGCGCATGCAGCGCACGCATCGCCTTTTCGTACAGCGCGTTCGGGAAGTGCGAGATCACGCCGCGAATGATCACGAGATCGTACGGCGTCGCGGGATCGGGCAGTCGATCGACGTCCTGTGCGTTGCACTGATACAGGTTGATGCGTTCCGCGAGCCCGTGTTGCGCATGAAAGCGGGCGCAGTAGTCGAGCTGTTCGCGACTGACGTTGATACCGTCGAGGCGCATGCAGCCGGGGAAGCGGCCGGCCAGATACTTGAGGATGTAGCCCCAGCCGCAGCCGATGTCGAGAATGCGTTCGACCCGGGCGGGAACGGGGTCGTCGAAGCCGGCGAGATGAAGCTGGCGTTCGAAGTAGCGAATGCCCGATTCATCGAGCGAGATCGGCGGCGTGGAGCGCGGATCGTCGTACACACCGAACTGGAACAACAGGTACTCGCCGATCGCCTTGCGCCAGTCGTCCGGGCTGCCGGCGTAGGTCGTCTGCACTTTCCGCTCGTAATCGCTCACCGTCTCGCCATGCAGCACCCGGATCGGCAGGGCGGGTTCCAGGTGCGGCGCGCGCAGTTCGGCGATCGCCTGTTCGCTGATCTGATTCATCGAAATCCTCGCGTCGTCCATTTCCGTCAAACCGGACAAAACAATGCCCGCCGATCGAGCGGCGGCGCACGTCTTTACGAAACGCCGGCACAAAAATACCCCGGCCGATACCTGTGATCGTGCAATCGAATAAATCGAGGTAATGCTTCGGTCGAAACGTTATGAAGGTGAAAGATCCGTGCGCATTTATAGAATCCCCGGATAAATGGCGGAAAGGGCGCTACGACGCCACATTGCGACACAGGCCCCATATCGTGCCTGGGACGTCTGGCGACGCGAGCTGGCGCTGGCTGGCCGGTTCGGTTCCGTACGCAACGCATATTTTCACGATTCGGGCACAGCGATCGTGAACCGGAAACGAAGTGTTTTTGTTATATGAAAGGCGATTCGATTTTTCAAGAATCTTCCCGTGTGTTTTAAAAACACGGGAAAACAGGTGCGAATAGAAATATTAAAATCGCGCTTGTCAATGGCGGTGGGGATTGTTTCGATTCGATGAATCGAAAAAAGCCGCGACGCGAACGATCGCGCGCGCGGCTATCCGGCCGGACGAGCTCGTGCGGCCGCATGACGTCAAACTCGACTGAAACGCCCGCTCCCGCAGGAGCGGATCGGGCGCGGTGGACCGGCGCCTACGGCTACGGCCGCGCAGCCACCTCGTCGAGGTGCCACAGCAGATCCGCCGGATCGTCGTACACGCGCAGCGCGCCGGCGCGTTCCAGTTCGTCGCTGCCGTACCCGCCCGCCAGCAGCCCGACGCCGAGCGCGCGGCAGCGGGCGGCGGCGAGCATGTCCCAGATGCTGTCGCCGACCACCACCGTATGCTCGATCGGCACGTTCAGCTTCGCGGCCGCGGTCAGGAACAGGTCCGGGTCCGGCTTCGCATATTTCACCTGATCGCGCGTGACGACGACGTTCTTCGCCGGATCGACGCCGAGCGCCTCGAGATTGATCGCCGCCGTTTCCATTCGCCCGCTGGTCGCGATCGCCCAGCGAATGCCGGCATTCGACAGCGCGGCCAGCAGTTCGCGCGCGCCCGGCAGCGGCCGGACCTGCGCGCGCAGCCGCTGGTACGCGGCCGCATGCAGCCGCGCGAGCCGCTCGACGCGCTCGGCGTCGATGTCGCCGGCCGTTTCGCGCAGCAACTGATTCAGGAACAGGCCGCCGCTCATCCCGATCTTGCGATGGATGCGCCACACCGACAGTTCGATGCCTTCGGCGTCGAGCGCTTCCTTCCACGCGAGTACGTGCTGATAGACGCTGTCGACGAGCGTGCCGTCGAGATCGAACAGAAATGACGTTTCAATGCGCATGTAACTCTCCTGGCCCGATGATCGTCGGGCAAATCGTCGGCAAAACCCAATGCGTCACATTATCGGCGCACGGCCGTGTCACCGCCATGTCCCGCGCCGCACGCACCGCGCCCGGCGGCGGCGGGTCGAACACCGCTGGTACAATCGCGCCGATGCGCCGGGCGGGCCGCCCGCGCACGCCCAACCTTCGTCGAATCCCCGTATGGCAACCCCCGACGCCGTCAGTTCCGAACAATCGTGGTGGGGCGTTCTGGCCCTGGCGCTCACCGCCTTCATCTTCAATACCACCGAATTCGTGCCCGTCGCGCTGTTGAGCGCGATCGGCGACAGCCTGCAGATGCAGCCGACCGCCGTCGGCCTGATGCTGACGATCTACGCGTGGGCCGTCGCGGTCGTGTCGCTGCCGCTGACGTTCGTCACGCGCCACGTCGAGCGCCGCAAGCTGTTGAGCGTGGCGCTGCTGGTGTTCATCGGCAGCCATGTCGTGACCGGCGTCGCGTGGAATTTCACGGTGCTGATGATCGGCCGGCTCGGCATCGCGTGTGCGCATGCGGTGTTCTGGTCGATTTCGATCCCGCTCGCGGTGCGGCTTGCGCCGAGCGACCGCAAAAGCCGTGCGCTCAGCCTGATCGCGATGGGCTCGGCGATCGCGATGGTCGCCGGGATTCCGCTCGGACGCGTGATCGGCGAGGCGTTCGGCTGGCGCGTCACGTTCCTGATCATCGCGGGCACGGCGGGCATCGCGCTGCTGTTGCTGCGCGCCACGTTGCCGTTGCTGCCGAGCCAGGGCGCCGGGTCGCTGAGCAGCATCGGCGTGTTCCTGCGCAAGCCGGCGCTGGTCGCGCTGTATGCGATCACCGTGCTGGTCGTGTCCGCGCACTTCACGTCGTACACGTACATCGAACCGTTCGTGCAGAGCATCAACCATGCGAGCAACAGCCGGATCACGTACGTGCTGATCCTGTTCGGCATCGCCGGCCTGCCGGCCGCGGTCTGCTTCAATCGCGTCTATCCGCACCGACCCGACGATTTCCTGCTGGCGTCGATCGTCGCGTTGTCGGGCTGCCTGCTGATCCTGTTCCCGTGCGCGCTGAACATCGTCACGCTGTCCGTGCACACGCTGGTGTGGGGCGGCGCGATCGTCTGTTTCGGGCTGGCGATGCAGGCGTGGGTACTGAAGCTGGCGCCGGACGCCACCGATCTGGCCGTGTCGATCTACTCGGGGCTGTACAACGTCGGCATCGGCGCCGGCGCGCTGCTCGGCAACCATATCGCGGGCGACTTCGGGCTGCCGTGGATCGGCACCTTCGGCGGCGTGGTCGCGATCTTCGCGGCCGGGGTCGCGTGGGCCGCGTTGCGGCTGCACGCGAAACGGGAAGCGGCGCTCGCGGCCCCCACGCCGTGAAGCCGCTGCCCGGCACGCCGCCGGTGCATCACGCGACCGAATAGCCGCCGTCGGCCACCAGCGCGTGCCCCGACACATAGCTGGCATCGTCCGACGCGAGGAACGCGACGACCGTCGCCATCTCGTCGGCGGATGCCCAGCGGCCGGCCGGCGTCGATTCGGCAAAGGCGAGCCGTGCTTCCTCCGACGCCCAGATGCCTCGGTGATGGAACGGCGTATCGATCAGCCCCGGGCACAGCGCGTTGACGCGCACGCCGCGTTTGAACCATTCGATCGAAGCCGTCTTCGTCATCCCGATCACCGCGTGCTTGCTCGCGATATACACCGACGCGTTCTCGAAGCCGATGACGCCGCCCATCGACGCATTGTTGATGATGCTGCCCTTGCCCTGACGCAGCATGATCTCAGCCGCGAACTTCATCGAATTGAACACGCCGCGCACGTTCGGCTCGAACACCCGGTCGTAGCTTTGCGCGTCCTGCTCGAGCATCGGCGCGAACACGCCTTCCGTGCCCGCATTGTTGAACGCGACGTCGAGCCGTCCGTGGGTCGACACCGTGAAATCGAATAGCTTGCGGAGCTCGGCTTCGTTCGCGACATCCGCGGCAAAGGCCGTTGCGTTGCCGCCGGCGGTCGCGATCTCGTCGACCAGTCGATCGAGTTCGGCCTTGCGTCGGGCGCTGACGACGACCTTCGCGCCGCGGCGCGCGAGTTCGATCGCCGACGCGCGGCCGATGCCTGAACTGGCGCCCGTCACGAGGGCGATGCGACCGTCGAGCGGGGCAGAGTGCGTGCTTGCGTTCATGATGCGTTTCTCCGTGAGGGGTGATCCGTTGCGTCGAAGCGACGTCTGATGCGCATTGTGGTCGTTCGACGTCGACAAAAAAATGGAACAATGGCGCATTCAGAATTCCTTTTTGGGGAATTAAAATCGCTTTTTCGCGAGCATCATAAAGGCTTCCCATGCTCAACCGCCTCGACATCCTGAAGATCTTTTCCGCGGCCGCCGCGGCGCCGACGTTTCGCGAGGCGGCCGCGCGGCTCGGCGTGTCGCCGCAGGTCGTCACGCGCGCGGTGCGCGAACTGGAGGAGATGCTCGGCGAAACGCTGTTTCACCGGACGACCCGCAGCATCCGGATCACCGCGTTCGGCCAGTCGTTCGCGCGCGAGGTGCAGGGCGCGCTGGCCGTGGTCGACGGGCTGTTCGGGCCGGCGACCGGCCAGCGCGACGAGCCGGTCGGCGTCGTCCGGATCACCGCGCCGTCGGGCATGGGGCGGCATTACGTGCAGCCGGTCCTCACCGGCCTCATGCAGCGATATCCGGGGCTCGTGCCCGATCTGCGGCTGTCCGACGTGCCGTCGCCGGTGGTCGACGAGCAGATCGACATCGGCGTGCGTGTCGGCGCGATCGGCGACAACCGCTTCGTCGCGCGCATGGTCGGGCCGCTGCCGATGTGGGTGGTGGCCGCGCCGTCGCTGATCCGGCGGCTGGGCGAGCCGAAAAACCGCAAGGCACTCGAAGCGATGCCGGTGACGTGCCTGATCGATCGTGCAAGCGGGCGGCCGTGGCCGTGGATGTTTCGCGGCGAGCAGCAGTTCGTGCCGTCGTCGCCGGCTTACCTGACGGACGACACCGAGGTGGAGATCGAGGCCGTGTGCGCGGGGTGGGAGTCGGCCAGTGTTCGGAATATCTGGTGCGGCCGTACGTCAGGAAGGGGCGCCTCGTGCGGGTGCTGCCGAGCCTCGAGCCCGAGCCGTGGAAGCTGCACGTCTATCGGCCGCGGCGCGGGCCGATGCCGCGTCGTATCCGGGTGGTGTACGACGAACTGGTGGCGAAGCTCGCGGAGGCGACGCGGCGGGAGTAGGGGGCGCCGCACAACGGCAAACGTCGGTCGCGGCAGCATCATGAACCTTTCCGTGCCCGACCCTACGCCGGACGAATTTCAGCTGTTCGGCAACCTCGGGCCCGCCTGAAGGCGCTGCGGCCGATCGTCGATGTGAGGACCGCCGCGAGGCCCGGCATCACGCCACCGATCCGCGCATTTCGCCGCATCGTTCGTTGCGATGCGCTCGTTACGGCATGTTATGCTCCGCGCGAAACCCGTGTTCCGGAATTAGCGGCTCGGCAACGAGCCGCGTTCGAGCGGCACGGCCGTTCGCCCTCGATTGATTGACGCTCATGAACGGTAACTCCACGCTCGATCCAGTGGCGCAACAGGCGATTGACTGGGAAGTGAGGCTGCGCTCCGGCGAGATTTCGCAGGCGGAGCGCGACGCATTCCTCGCATGGCGGCGCGCGGATCCGGCCCACGAAGAAGCGTGGGCGCGACTGCAGCAGCGGCTCGGCAGGCTCGGCCCGTTGCAGGGCACGTCGAGTACGGCGGTGCGGCGGGCGCTCGACGAGCCGTCGCGTCACCGCAGACGATGGCTAAAAGCCGGCGCGGGCCTGGGAGGCCTCGTGCTCGCCGGGATCGGCACGCGCCAGCTCATTTCGACGTTTTCGCTCGACGCGGACTACCACAATGGCGATGTGGTCCCGCAAAGGGTCCAGTTCGACGGCAACGTTTCGGTCACGGCCGGCGCGGCCACACGGGTGTATACCCATGCGCGTGAGCAGGCCGACCTCTATCTGGCCGCCGGTCAGGTTGCAACCGATCCGAATCGAGCGGGCTATCAGCCGGTTGTCGTGACCACCCGCGACGGCATGGTCCGCACCGAGCGGGCGCGCGTGAGCGTCGACGTTCTGCGCCTGCATACCGTCGTGGCCGTGCAAGGCGGCGACGCGGTGCTGGCCGTGCCCCACGGGCGCCGCTTGCGGGTACCCGATGGATCGGCGTGGTCGCTGTCCGGCGGGCAGATCGCCCGCATGCCCGAAACGTCGGCCGACATCTTCTCGTGGACACGCGGCACGCTGGTCGTGCTCGACCGCGCGGTGCCGGACGTGATCGAAACGCTGGGCCGTTACTTCGGCGGCTATATCCGTTTCCCGGAGGCCGCGCTGTCGCGCCGCGTGAGCGGCGTCTTTCCGCTCGACGACGCGCCGGCCGCACTCCGGCAACTGGCCGAAAGCCTCGGGTTTTCCCTGAATCTGTACGGCAACATGCTCGCCGTCGCCACCCCTGCCTGAAACCGCAGGCTTCCGCTCCAGTCCCCCTCCGAATTTTTTTCGATTTGCGGTGTCACTTTTCGCCGCTCGTTGCACAAGGTAATCAAGAGCGCATCGAATCGCTCGACATCAACCCGTGCACTCGAGTGGAGGAAGTGTGTTCGACGCTATCGACAAGTCCATATTGTCCGTGCTGCAGCAGGACAGCACGCTCTCGGTGGCCGAAATCGCCGACCGCGTGAACCTTTCGACCACGCCATGCTGGCGACGCATTCAGAAGCTCGAGCAGGACGGGGTGATCGCGCGTCGCGTGGCGCTTCTGGACGCGAAGAAGCTCAACGTGGGCGTGACCGTGCTGGTGGAAATCAAGACCGCGGAACATACCGCTGCGTGGTTGCGGCGTTTCTGCGACGTGGTGGCGACGATTCCCGAGGTGGTGGAGGTTCATCGCATGAGCGGGCACATCGACTACATGCTCAAGGTCGTGGTGCCGCATATCGACGCGTACGACAGCGTATACAGGCGTCTGATCGGCGCGGTCGACATCTTCGACGTCAGTTCCAGCTTCGCGATGGAGACCATTAAGCAGACCACCGTATTACCGCTCGATTACATGCTGTGACCGCGCGGGCGGAGCAATTTATCGACAGGGACGGAGAAGGACGGAATTTCACCGGCGCGGCGGAAACCGCGGAATGGAATTCCAAAACGGGCGGCGCAAGCGAATTGTTTCAAAAAAACATTCCAGGCCCGGACGATAGACTTGTTTCATCGATGACGCATTCGGGCAGAGGCTGACCGAAGTCCGATTTGAAGCATGACGGTACTTTGCGACACGATGATGACGCGATTACGCGTAGGAATACTGACAGAACGGACGAAGAGCCAATACATTCGACAAGGGAGTGGTTCAAACGTGAAGCTCAACATCAGAACACGCCGGGCGATCTCGAGCCAGGCATCGGGGGTTGCAATCGCGGTCGCCGTTGCACAGGTTTTCATCGCGGCGTCGGCGCATGCACAACAGGCTGCCCAGCAGTCATGGCATCTCGCGAGCGGTCCGCTGGACCGCACGCTGGTCGAAATCGCGCAGACGGCCAACGTGAGGTTGAGCTACGACGCGGGCCTTGTGCAATCGTTGAAATCGTCGCCCGTCGAGGGCAGCTACACCGCCGAGGCCGCGATTCGACAAGCGCTTCGAGGCACCGGCCTCGATCTCGTCGCGACGGGCAGCGGTGGTCTGACCATTCAGAAGGCGGTTGCGAAGCCCGCTGCGGCGGCGCCCGTCGCGGCGTCGGCAGCGGCAGCCTCCGTGGGGCCTGTCGATACCACGCTTCCGCTCATCAGCGTGGCAGCCAGCCGGGACTCCGGCGGCACCGGCTTCGTCGCGGAATCGTCGTCCACCTATGCGCGCTCGGACGTGCCGCTGAGCCAGACGCCGAAATCGGTCAGCGTCATCAACGCGGCGGTGATCCAGAGCCAGGCCGCTCAGTCGCTCTCCGATGTGCTGAGGAATGCTTCCGGTGTCGTCACGCGGCCGGGGCCGCTTGGTGTGCCGAGTTACACGATTCGCGGGTTCTTGGCATCCAACCTGACCTCAGACGGGCTCGCCACGGTGGGCTCGGCGCCCAACGTCACGCCGACGATCGCCATCTCGAGCGTGGAAGTGGTCAAGGGGCCCTCGGCCATCGTGAATGGCAACAGTCCGCCGGGAGGCGTCATCAATCTCGTCAAGAAAACGCCGCAGGCCGAACCGTTTCACGAAATCCAGGTGGGCTACGGCTCCTATGGCAGCGAGCAGATCGCGCTGGACAGCACGGGCGCCATCACCGCCGACAAGAAGCTTCGGTATCGCTTCATCATCTCGGGTGAACGGGTCGGCCAGAATTCGATGGGATATGACGGCGAGAGAAATTTCTACTTTGCCCCGACCCTGGAATGGAAGGATTCGACCACCGACCTGACGGTGGGCTATGAGCGCACGGTCAATCGCGAGCCGGTTCCCCCGTTCACCGTCGGCTATGCCAAGGGCGATATCTATCGAAACTATATCGACAGGCCGCTGGGTACGCCGTCCGATCATTTCGGCGCGCAAACGGACAATATTTTCATTCACCTCGAACAAAAGCTCGGCACGGCGCTGACCTTCGTGAGCAAGGGTTCCTATACGCGGACCCAACAAACGCAGCAAGCCTGGACAACGGCGACGCCGCTCTCGGCGACCAACGGCACGTTGTTCCACAATTTCGATTCGGTCTCGGATTTCTACAGTTGGAGCTTCCAGAATTACCTGCGAGCCAAGTTCGATATCGGCGCTGCGAAAAATACGGTGATTGCGGGCTGGGACGTTCTTCGCTACAGCCAGCATCAGTCTGACACCACGACATCGAAATTCATTTCCATTCCGAATGTCTTCGGCTCATTTACGCTTCCGTCTCCCGACACCGGAAACGTGATGCCGAATAACACTACCTACTTCACTCAAACCGGTTTATATCTACAAGATCAGTTTTCCTACAGGAATTTCCATGCGCTCGCGTCCGTGCGCCGGGATACCTATCTGACACATGCAACCTACGCCGGTAACCCACCAGCGGGAAGCCATCAGAACGCCTATAGCCCGAGCCTCGGCCTGCTCTACGAACTGACGTCCGAGGTTGCCGTCTACGCCAGCTACAACCGTGGCTTCCAGCCGGGCCAGGCGCTTCAATTCGGTGGCGGTGTGCTCCCCCCGCAAATCAGCCAGCAAGTCGAAGTGGGCATGAAGTTCAACCTGCTGGACGACAAGCTGGCCATCACGACCTCGGCTTACCGCACCTCGTTCAGCAATTACAGCGTCAACGATCCGCTCCATCGCGGTTTCTCTATTCCCGTCGGCGGCGCCGTCAGCCGGGGATTCGAAGCGGAGATCAGCGGCCAGCCGCTGCCCGGCGTCAACGTGGTCGGCACCTACACGTACAACGACTTCGTGCAGCCTTCGGCCGCCAAGATCGGGGTAAGCCTGCCCAAGAACAGCGCCAGCCTGTGGACGACCTACAACTTCCAGACCGAAAAGCTCCAGGGTTTCGGGGTCGGCGCGGGGCTGTTCTTCGCGAGCGGGCAGTACATCGGCTCGGGCTCGGCGTACCGCATCCCCAGCCAGGTGGAGACGGATCTCGGCGTGTTCTATCGGAAGAAGGGGTACGGCTTGAATCTTTCGATCAAGAACGTGTTCAACCGCAAGCTCTACTACAGCAGCACGTCGGCCGCCATGATTCCGATGGGTCCGGAGCGGACGGTCATGCTGACCGGAACCTATGACTTCTGATTCCTTGCCCGCACGCCCCTGGGACGACATCGCCGTGCACGAGAACACGTCCCAGGCGCCCCATGCGCGCACCCGCCGCGTCGCGTGTGCCGCGGGTGTACTGCTTGCACACGCGCTCGGGCTGTACGTTGCGGTTCACGAAAGCGCGGTGACGCTCAGGCTCGAAGCCGGGCGTCCGGCGGGCGGCACGGTGCAGGTGCAACTGGTCGCCGCGCCGGCGCCGCGGCCCGCGCCAACCCCGCCTGCGCCGCCCAAGCCGCGGCCCGAGCCACCGAAACCGGTGGCGCCGGCGAAGCCGGAAAAGGCGCACGTGCTGGCGTCGCACGCGCCGAGCCCGCGCACGGTGGAAGCGGCGCCCCAGGAGACGCCGAAACCCGCCGAAACGCGGCAGGTCGCGCCGGTGCCCGCGCCGCATCCCGCACCTGAAGCAGCGCCGGCCCAACCTGTCGCGCCACCCGCGCCGGGGCCGAACCTGCTGGACGCGCCGAAGCAAATCAGCGCGGGCGAGTTGAAGCAGTTGGGATGCCAGATGCCGCGACCCGACTACCCGGCGAAAGCGCGCCGGCTGCAACAGGAAGGCACGGTGGTCGTGCATCTGAGCATCGGCACCGACGGCGCGGTGACGTCCGCGCGCGTGGCGCAGAGCAGCGGCTCGCCGCTGCTCGACGCGGCCGCCGTCGCGGCGATCCGTGCCGGCCGCTGTCACCCGTACGAGACCGCGGGCATCGCGCGCTCGGTCGAAGCTTCCCAACCCATCGCATTCAACCTGAACGACTGAACCCGCACCAATCGGAGCAACACATGGAACAGTATGGCATCGCCAACGTCTGGCAACAGGGTGACTTCGTTACCCGCTTCATCTTCGTTTTCCTGATCGGCATGTCCGTCGTCTCGTGGTTCGTGATACTGACGAAAGGATTCGCCAATCGGCGTCTCGAATCGCTCGGCAAGCGCGCGCAAACGGGTTTCTGGTCCAGTGCGTCGATCAGCGACGGCATCGCGGCGCTGGGCGAGCGCGGCGACAATCCTTATCGTGCGCTGGTGCTTGCCGGGCGCGAAGCGAATGAACAGCATGCGGGCAACGAACCGTCGATGCAGGGCAGCCTGAGCGCGAGCGAATGGGTGGCGCGCGGGCTGCGCAACGCATTCGACGACGAAGTCGCGCGCCTGCAGAATGGCCTGGCCGTGCTGGGCTCGATCGGCAGCACCGCGCCGTTCGTGGGGCTGTTCGGCACCGTCTGGGGCATCTATCACGCACTCATGGCGATCGGCATGTCGGGGCAGGCCAGCCTCGATCACGTTGCCGGCCCGGTGGGCGAGTCGCTCGTGATGACGGCGATCGGGCTGTTCGTCGCCATTCCGGCGGTGCTCGGCTTCAACTACGTGAACCGCGGCAACAAGCGCGTGAGCCATCGGCTGAACCGCTTCGCGCACGAGCTGCACGTGTATTTCGTCACCGGCGCGAAGGCCCGTGCCGACGCCGGCCGGCCGGTCGGCGCACCGGCCGCGACCAAGCGCGCGACGCCCAACCTGGCCGCCTGAAGGAGCCTGCCATGTCAATGATTACCGATGGCGGCGGCGACGAAGGCGTCATGAACGACATCAACATGACGCCGCTGATCGACGTCATGCTGGTGTTGCTGATCATCTTCATCGTGACGCTGCCCGTCATCAACAAGGCGGTGAAGGTCGATCTTCCGCAGGCGGCCGCGCAGCCGGCCGTGTCGAAAACCCAGGACATCGATCTGTCGATCACGGCCGACAAGACGGTGCTGTGGAACAAGCAGCCGGTCGACGAGGAGGCGCTGAAGGCGCGCGTGGCCGAGGCTGCGGCGCAGGGCGAGCCGCCCGCGATCAACATCAACGCGGATCAGCACGTCGAGTACGGCAAGGTCGCGACCATTCTGGCGGCACTCCAGGGCGGTGGTCTCAACAAGATCAACTTCGTGATGCAACCGCCCGAGGCGCACCAATGACGGTGAACGGCGCTTTCCCCGTTGACCGCGCGGAAGACGCGCAAGCGCGCCGCTGCTTTCCGCCGGTGTGGCGCCTGCTGCTGCCGTACTGGCGTACGCGCGAAGGCGTGTTCTCGCTGATGTTGCTGATGCTCGTGATCGGGTCGAGTTGGGCCACGACGTACGTGATGCTGTGGAACAACAACTGGACCGGCATGTTCTACGATGCGATCGGCGCTTCCCGATTTAAGGTGCTGCCGGAGCTGCTCGTGCGTTTCCTGCTCGTGGCGATGGCCGGCGCGGTCGTGCAGATTACCGGGGTGGTGCTGCAGCAAATCGTGCAGATTCGCTGGCGCCGGTGGCTCACGACCTGGCTCGCCGAAAAATGGCTCGCACGCAACAACTATTATCGGATCGAACGCGACCGGGAACTCGAGAACGTCGACCAGCGTATCGCTGAAGACGTGAAGCTGTTCGTCAACGACACGCTGCTGCTGGGTCTCGGGTTTCTTTCGGTACCGGTCAGCGTCGTGTCGTTCAGCGTCGTGCTGTGGCGCATGGGCGGCCCGTTTCAAATGCACGTCGGCGGATCGTCATACGTATTGCACGGTTATCTGGTATTCGCCGCATTTGCCTATACCGCCGTCATTTTTGCGGCGACGCATTATCTGGGCCGCAGGCTCATCACGCTGACGGCCAGACAGCATCGTGTCGAGGGCGATTTTCGCGTGCTCATGGTGGGCGTGCGTGAATTCGCGGAACAGATCGCGTTCTTTCAGGGGCAAACGTCCGAGCATGGGCGTCTGCAGGCATCGTTTCGCTTCGTGGTTTCGAATCTCTACGCGACGCTGTGGGTGAATACGCGCCTCTTATTCTTCACCAATATCGTCGGTCAGGTCAGTTCGGTCATTCCGACCTTGCTGGTGCTGCCGCAACTGATGTCGGGTGGGTTGACGCTCGGCGGGCTGATGAAATCGAACGGCGCATTTCATTCCGTCACGGGAGCGCTGGCATTTTTTCCGCAAGTGTATCCAGGATTTACGTCGTGGCGTGCGGAGGCCAACCGTTTGCGCGAATTCCTTCACGTGAGCGAGCATGAGCCGCGGCACGACATCGCGCTGGACGAAAGCCACACTGGAGCGGTCGCCGCGAGCGGGCTCGTCTTGCGCGACGCGTCCGGTGCCACACTGTCGCGCGTGCCCGACTTCGTGCTCCTGGCCGGCCGGCGGTGCCTCGTGCGAGGTCGATCGGGGTGCGGGAAAAGCACGTTGCTGCGCGCGCTGGCCGGCCTATGGCCCTACGGTGAAGGCACGATCGTGCGTCCGGCAGCCGGCACGTTCTTCTTGCCGCAACGCAGCTATATTCCGCCGGGCACGCTGAAGGCGGCCGTGACCTATCCGCGCGACGCGTCGGCGTACCCGGACAGCGAATGCGAGGCACTCCTGCATGCGTGCGGATTGTCGACCTATGCCTCCCAGCTCCATGTGGAGGACCGCTGGAGCACACGGCTGTCCGGCGGCGAGCAACAGCGCGTGGCATTTGCGCGCGTGCTGCTCGCCAAACCTTCCACGGTGTTCCTCGACGAATGCACGTCCGCACTCGATAGCCAGAGCGAGAAAGAACTTTACGGTCTGCTAATCGAGCGTTTGCCTCAGGCCACGGTCGTCAGCGTCGCGCATCGCAAGGAGCTGCTGGCGTTTCACGACACGACGCTCGATTTTCCCGCACCGGCGGCACCGGAAGCACGACAGGACGCGGCCGACGAAGCGAAGGATTCAAACGCCGGCAGCCGCGCATACGTCGGAACGCAACTGTGCTGAGCGCCACGATCCCAACCGACGCCGTGCATTTGAACACTGTGCGGCGCGCCAACAAACGAAACAGGACAAGGTCGATTCATGAGCAATCTGAAAGCAGTGACGCTGGAAACCATCGAAGCCGACGTGATCAATAACCCGCTGCCCGTACTGGTCGACTTCTGGGCGCCCTGGTGCGGTCCGTGCAAGGCGCTCGCGCCGACGCTGTCGAAATTGAGCGAGCAATTTGAAGGCAACGTGGCGTTCGTGAAGATCGACGTGGACGAGAATGCAGGCGTTCGCGAACGATTCGGCGTTCGCGGTATTCCGACGCTGATCCTGCTGCGTGGCGGCAAGGAGCTCGGCCGCGTGGTCGGTAATCGCTCCGCCACGCAACTGGCCGGCTTCATCGACAACCACCTCGGCTCCGTGACGGCGTTGCCGGCGGCGATCGCCGTTGCACCGAACGCATTCGGCGGCAACGCCACGCTCAAGGCGGAGCGCCTTGGCGCATTGCGAGCGTGGGTGGATCGCAAGCGGGCCGCGCCTTCGGAAGCGATGTGGGACGGCGAAATCGGCAGCGCCATTCAGTTCGTCTGCAACACCGCGGACGTGGACGATTGCGCAAGAACGCTGGGTATTCCGGCCAACGTGCTGGCCGTGGTGGAATCGCTGTCGAGCTATCGCAGTACCCATCTGAATGGGGCGGAGTTCGTCGCGCAGTGGCTTGACGCCGTTGCGGTGGGGGCGAATCTCGCGCGGCTGCCGCGAATGCTGGTCGCGGATCTGCTGTCCGGCGGCGAGATGTCTGAGTTGATCGGCGACGATGCGGCGTTGCTGTCGATTCGCGACCGGCTTGTCGCGCAGCATGGTCCGGCGCGGGCGGCAGGGCCGCTCGACTCGGAACTGGCCGAGATCAAGCAGGCGCTCGCGAAGGCCGACGCTGCGGCAGCCGGCGCCGCACACGCGTTGGCGACACGGCTTCTCGTGTTGGTCGCTCAGCCGCTCGGCGATGCCGCGATCGTCACCGATTTCATATTCGGCCTTGCGGGTGCGCATTGGGAGTTGTTGCGCGCGGCCTGCAACTGGACGCGCGATGACGACCGACGCTTCATGCAGCTCGCGGATGAAACGTCGAAGCGCGCGGTGGAGCGCGGCGAAGAGGCTTCTCAAGGCGACAAGACTCTCGAGCGAATTGGGCTCGTGGATTCCGAACTCATTGCACGGTTTCGGTCTCACTACGGCGAGGGCACGCAGGCCATGAAAGAGGTCGGCACGAGCATCGGCGATCGTTTGATCGCGATCACGCAGCGCTGCGCGTAAGTCATCTGAGAAAAAGCGCGCGTCGAACGTAGATTCCGGATACGCCGGCGTGCGCGCAAAACGATTCCACGAATCCGCGAGATGGTGATTTCTTTCGTAAAAAAATTCCGATCGCGCTCGATAGACTATTTCCAATGTGCTCCTGCTCGACATGACGCGAAAACGTCTCGGCAGACGGGCAGGCGCGTGGGGCACGCGGCAATTCAACACTCGGAGTGGTTTCCATGTATGACGGCGGTACGCAATGGCGCGACGTGAAATCCGATCTGGAGGCGGCGGCCGAATGTGCGCTCGATCTGGCACGACGAGCAGGGGCCGACGGCGCTCGTGTCGAGGTCGATCATGTCGAATCGCGGACGGCAACCGTACGCAACCGGATGCCGACCGAGCGGAGCCTTCGACTGTCTTCATCTGTCTCGCTCGCGGTCTATCGCAATGGCCGACGCGGCGCGACGACCTCGTCCGATTTGTCCCCCGGCGGCCTCGCCGGTGCGGTGGCGGCCGCCATCGACATCGCGTCGGTCACGGACGTCGATGCTGCTGCCGGCCTGGCCCCGGCGGACTTGCTCGCCAGGGACTTCATCGATCTGGACTTGTATCATCCGCTCGATCTGTCGCTCGATGACATGCTCGACGATGCCCGTCGCGCGGAAGAGGCCGCATTTTCCACGAGCCCCGCCATCGTGACGACCAACGGCGCCAGCGTCGGGACTTCCGCGGGGCTGTCGCTGCTCGCGACCAGCGAGGGATTCGGGCACAGCGTGCCGTGGTCCGCGCATTTCGTGTCGTGCATGCCTGTCGCGGCCGGCACTGGCGAGAAACAGCTGGGATTCTGGAGCGACGGCGCGCGCGCTTATGCCGATCTCGACGCACCCGCGCGGATCGGCACGCAAGCCGCAACGCGCGCGCTCGCGCTGCTGGGCGGCACGCAGATTGAAACGCAGCGTTGCCCCGTGTTGTTCGAGCCGATGGCCGCGATGTCGCTGCTCGGCGAGTTCGTCAACGCGGCATCCGGCGATGCGCTTTATCGGGCGGGCTCGTACTTGACTCGCCGTCTCGGCACCCCAGTCTTTGCCGATCACATTCAGTTGTACGAAGATCCATTCGTCTCCAGGGGAATGGCGAGTCGCTGCTTCGACTCCGATGGCGTTGCCGTCTCTCGGCGATCGGTCGTCGACGCGGGCGTGTTGCGCGGCTATTTTCTTGGCTTGTACGCGGCCCGGCGTCTCGGCATGGCGCCGACCGGCAACGGCTGGGGCCCGCACAACCTCGAAGTGCGCAGTGCGAAAACCGCGAACTCGGACGGGATCGACGCGATGCTGGAGAGGCTCGATCGCGGCCTGTTCGTCACCGAGATGGCAGGCGGCGGCGTAAATCGGCTGACCGGCGATTTCTCGCGTGCCGCGAAGGGGTTGTGGGTGGAGAACGGCCAGATCCGTTTTCCGGTCACCGGCATCACGATCGCGTCGAATCTGAATGCGATGTTTTCCGGTCTGCTCGCCGTGGGGGCCGACACCGTGACCAGAGGAAGCTTCCGCACGGGTTCGTGGCTGATCGATGAAATGAGAATCGGCGGCAGCTGACGCGCGCGATGCGCGGCCATCCTTTCCTGTCACATACCGGTACGACACCATGCTGGACACGCACGAAACCCTGACTGACACCCGCGGCCCCTCGCTCCACGACATGCGTCGCGCGGCGTATGCCGGGCTGCTCGACAAATACGGCATCGACGAAACGCATTTGTTCGCCGCGCTGAACAGCGCGCTCGGGCAGTCCGGCGACTTCGCCGACATCTATCTGAAGGAGTCGATCGCCGAATCGTGGTCGCTAGAAGGCGGCGCCGTGCGGGGCGGCGCCTGGCAGTGCGATTCGGGATTCGGCATTCGCGTGCTGAACGGCGAGGAGACGACGTTCGCAAGTTCGCAACGAATCGGGGCGGACGCGTTGCGCACGATCGCGCGGCAGATTCGGTCGGGACCGGAGGTTCTTTCCCGCGTAACGCCTCGCGGCGAACCAGCCGGCTCCGCGGCGGCGCGATCGATCTATCTTCCGAGCGCCTCACTCGGCGCGATCGGCGCGGAGCGGAAACTCGGGCTGCTCAAGCGCGTCGACGAACTGGCGCGTTCGAAGGATCGGCGCGTGGTTGAGGTCAACGCCATGCTCGCCGCGACGCACGAGACGGTGTGGATCGCGCGTTGCGACGGACTCGGCGTCGGCGACGTGCGACCCATGCTGCGACTGGCGATCAACGTTCGGGTCAAATCGGGCGACCGGGTCGAAAGCGCGAGCGGCGGGATCGGCGGCCGCTACGGGCTCGCTTCGTGGTCGGACGACGACCTCCGCGCGCTGGTGTACGACCGCGTCGAAGCCGCGCTGACGAAACTCGATGCACGGCCCGCGCCGGCGGGGACGATGACCGTCGTCGTCGGGCCGGGCTGGAACGGCGTGCTGTTGCACGAAGCCGTGGGCCATGGTCTCGAGGCCGACGGCATACGGCGCAAGACCTCGGTGTTCGCGGGCCGCGTCGGCGAGCAAGTGGCGGCGCGCAACGTCACCATCGTCGACGACGGCACGCTCGAAGGCCGCCGTGGGTCGCTCAATGTCGACGACGAGGGCTGTCCGACGCAACGCACGGTGTTGATCGAGGACGGCGTGTTGCGCGGCTGCATGCAGGATTCGCTCAACGCGCGCCTGATGAACATGCGGCCGACGGGCAATGGCCGCCGCGAGGGCTATGCGGTGTTGCCGATGCCGCGCATGACCAACACGTTCATGCTCAACGGCGATCGCGAGCACGACGAGATCATTGCGTCGGTGAAACGCGGGATATACGTGGCGGGGCTCGAGGGCGGGCAGGTCGACATCACGAGCGGGCAGTTCGTGTTCGAGGCGTCGGAAGCATTCCTGATCGAAAACGGCAAGCTCTGCACACCCGTGAAAGGCGCGACGATCACCGGCAACGGGCTGGAAACGATCCAGAAAATCAGCATGGTCGGCAACAACCTCGAACTCGACACGGGCCGCGCCGTGTGCGGCAAGGCCGGCCAGTCGGTGCCGGTGAGCGTGGGGCAGCCTACCGTTCGGGTGGACGACATGACGGTGGGCGGCACGGCATGACGAATGCGTGCGGACGGATGGCGAACCGAAGATGAGAGGGTGGACGCAGCGCCTCGACCAGTCGAGGGTCCGGTCGCGGGCGGACAAGACGGAACTTCTGCCTTTACCGAAGGCCATTCGCGACGCGCTTTCGCTGGAGTATCACCTTCAGCTCGAAGCGCTGCGCGCCGGGGCCGGTTCGCTGACCGCGCTGCGCATCCTGTTGCGCGTGGCGATGGCCGCCGCGATGCTGCGCGAGCTCGGCTACGGCGGGCAACGCCTGCATGCGTGCGACGAATACGAGCGCATCGCCGGCGATGCCTATGAATCGGGAGAGGAAGGCCGCTACGGATTCGATCCGGCCGCCTTTTGCGCGTTCGCGGCGCTCGTGACGGATCACGACGCGCAACTCGAGACGGCGCCCGTCCGGGTGATCGACATCGTCGCACGGCAACTGGAGCGACCCGGCGCGGCGCAGTGAAAGCGGCACGTTCGCGACCACGAACGGCAGGGAAGAAGGTCAGCCGGCAGCCGAGCGCCGACGCGGGTGCCGCCGGCTCATGTCATCAGATAGCACTGCGTCAAGGCATGCGCGATATATTTGCGCACCATGCTCACCGACACGCCGAGCCGCTCGGCGATCTCAGCGTGCGTGAGGCCGTCGATCTGACTCAGCACGAAAGCGCTTTTCGCGTTGGGGGACAGGCCGTTCAACGCCTGATCCACGAGCAAGAGCGCCTGTGTCACTTCCGCCATGCTTTCCGCCGATGGGGTGACGGCTTCTTCCCGATGGGCGAGCGTTTCCAGGTACGCGCGTTCCAGGTCGCGGCGGCGCCACATTTCATAGGTGAGGCGCTGGGCGATGACCGTGAGAAAGGCGCGTGCATCGCGCACCGCTGTCAGGTCCTGCATACCGGCAAGTTCCGCGAACGACGACGACGCGAGATCCTCCGCATCGGCAGGCGAGCCGACGCGCCTTTGCAGTTTCGACTTCAGCCATGCATAGCTCGCGCGGAATTCACTCGTCAGCCATGCCGCGCGCGAGCGCGTGCGTTCGTCGTCGACATCGCATCTCGTGGGGGAGCCACTGATCGGTGAACTGTAATTCATATGAAACGGATTCCTGGACCTGCGGCGTCAAGGCACGCAAGCGTGCATGAAAACAGCACATGAAGAAGCGCACATTATTTGCGCCGCCACGCCTCTGGAAGTGACAACGCCTCTGCGCAGCGCCCAGGCTTGAGTATGCCATTACAAAAACCACCCGAGTCAAAGTGGTTTGAAACCAACGCAATATTTTGCGCCGTCGTTTCGCCGTCGAAGGACCATGCCGTCGTCGCTCGATAAGTCTGACGAATACGCGAACGATACGGACACCGCATCATCGGGGAACCAAGGAATCGTCGAATCGTCATAAGGTCACGTTCGGAACGCGAGCGGCGAATTCGCGGCATCCCGAGTGCGACGTGACGATCGCCGTCGAGCTTCGGCGACGTAGAGTCCGACCGCGGACGCCTCGTGATCCTTGCTCGCGACAGGCGTCGAGTGCGGTCGGCGTGTCGGACGTTCCGTTATTGACAACGGCGCGTATCGACACGCGAATGAAGGACCGCGATTACACGAGACTAGGGGAGTGAGCCAAACATCTATTGGCTTTCAGGGGCAGCGCCAGCCCGTTGTCAGCATGAACAGGCTCCATGCGCCAATTGCCGCGCGACCTGCTTCACTCCGCATCGTCAATGCGGCCCGTCGTGCCTGATCCCAGCCGCATCGAGCTGCCGAAGTTTCGCGTACAGCGTCGTGCGCGAAATGCCGAGCTGCCGTGCGGCCGCCGACACGTTGCCGTCGTGCTCGTCGAGCGCGCGGCGGATCGCGTCGAGCGACTGTTCGTGCAGGCTCGCCTGCGGGCCGGCGGCCGACGCGACGTTGCACACGTCGGCAGCGTCTTCGAGCACATCGGCGTGCCGCGCCCTGGTCGCGCGATCGAGCGGCGCACGCACGGTGCGCACCCATACGTGGCTACCATCGTCGCGCGCGATCCGCTGCGGCGTACGTGCCGGTGTCAGCAACCGGCGCTGCTGCGCGGGCGTCGCGCCCGGAAACAGTTGCCGGAGATCGACCGGCGCCACCGGCCCGGCGGGCGCGAGATCGAGCATCTGGCGGGCCAGGCGGCTCACCGCGCGCACGCGGCCCGCTTCGTCGAGCGCGATGACGCCGGCGAGCGGCGTGCCGAGCCAGCGCGGATCGAATTGCACCTGCAGCAGATGGCAGTCGCGCAGCATTGCATAGAGCCGCTGTTCGGCGGACAGCGATGCGTGCCGGAATGACTCGCGCAGCTGCGCGATATTACGCCGGCCGACGCCGGTGATATCGAGCGCGCCGATCACTTCGCCGTCGAAGCCCACCAGCGGCACCGCGAGACAGAACACCCGTGACAACTCGTCGAGATAGTGCTGCGCGCCCGCGACGACGGTTTCGGCGCCGTCGTGAATCACGCAGCTCGGCGCGGTCGTGCCGATGTTCGGTTCGACGATCCGGCGCCCGGCGACGATCGGCGTGAGCAGCGCGTCGTCGCATTGCGGGCTGCGGCGCGCATGGACGATCGTGCCGTGCGGATTGACGCACATGATCGTCCATTCGCTGCCGCCGAATGCGGCCCACAGCGGCTCGATCTCCTGCGCGACGCAGCGGGTGAGCCGCCGGTCCGCGCGCGATTCGGCGGGTTCGCGCTGCATTTCATAGCGGGCGGTTTGCCAGGGCCGCAGCCCGGCGTCGCGCGAACGCAGCCACGAACGCGCGACGCTGGCCGGCAACGCCGTTTCCGGCAGCGGCTCGCCCGCGGCGAAGCGGGCGCGGAGCCGGTCGAGGTCGACCGGCCGTGAAAGGGATTCAGGGGCCGTGTTCACGCTGCGCTCCATTTGAAGTCGAGGTCCGGGCCAGGCGTGGCGGCCTGGCGTGTCGCGCGAATGCGTAATATAGCCCGGTGCCCGAAGGCGGGTATTTTCCCGGGAAGGGGCGCCGCCGTGTGCGTCGGCGTGCGGCCGGCGGCGCCTGTTGCGTTCAATGCGGCAAACGCAGGATCGGCTTGAGCGTGATCCCCTTGCTGCTGTCTTCCGCCGCCTGGTTGATCTGGTCGAGCGGATAGAACTTTACCAGCCGGTCGAACGGAAACCGCCCTTGCAGATGCAGTTGCACGAGTTGCGGAATGAACGTCTGCGGCACGCTGTCGCCTTCGACGATGCCGCGGATCGTGTGGCCGCCGAGCAGCAGGCTGTTCACGTCGAATTCGGCCCGGGTGCCGAGCTTCGGCGCGCCGACCACGCCCATCGTGCCGCGCGAGCCGAGCGCGTCGATCCCTTGCGACAACACCGCCGGCAGCCCGGTCGATTCGAGCGCGAAGTCGACGCCGCCGCCGGTGATCTCCCGGATCGCGTCGACCACGTCGACCTCCCGGCTGTTGAGCGCGTGCGTCGCGCCGAGTTCCAGCGCCAGCGCGAGCCGCGACGGTACGATGTCGACCGCGATGATCGTCGTTGCGCCGGCGATGCGCGCGGCCATCACCGCGCTCATCCCGACCGCGCCCGCGCCAAAGCTCGCGAAGCTGCTGCCGGTGCGCACCGCGAGCGAATTGATGACGGCGCCCGCACCGGTCTGGATCCCGCAGCCGAGCGGGCCGAGCAGTTCGAGCGGCGCTTCCTTCGGCACCTTGATCGCGTTGTTCTCGCGGGCGAGCGCGTAGCTCGCGAACGACGACTGCGCGAAGAAATGATCGTGCAGCGGCTGGCCGGATTCGTCGCGAAGCGCGGTCTGCCCGTCCGCGTCGGCGCCGCCGAAGTTCAGCGCGAAAAACTGCCGGCAATACGCGCCGTGACCGCCGACGCACGACGTGCAGTGACCGCACGCGCCGTAGGTCAGCACGACGTGGTCGCCCGCGGCGAGCGTCTTCACGTTCGGGCCGACCGCCTCGACCACGCCGGCGCCCTCGTGACCGAGCACGGCCGGCAGCGGCACCGGATAGTACTGGTCGCGCACGATCAGGTCGGTATGGCACAAGCCGGTCGCGACGACGCGCACCAGCACTTCGTCGCCGCGCGGCGCGCGGATGCGGGCCGCTTCGATCGAGAAGGGCGCGCCGGCGGCGCGCGCGACGGCCGCGGTGACGGCGCGTGTGTCGTGTTCGGTGTACATGGTCGGTCTCCTCGTCAAATCGGATACGGCGGCGCTTCGCCCTTGATCGTCAGCCACTGCCACTGCGTGAATTCCTCCCAGTTTGCCGCACCGCCGATGCTCGAGCCATTACCCGATGCGCCGACACCGCCGAACGGGTTGATCACTTCGTCGTTGACCGTCTGGTCGTTGATGTGCAGCAGCCCCGTGTTCAGGCGCTCGCCGATTCGCAGCGCGCGGCCGACGTCGGCGGACAGGATCGCCATCGACAGCCCGTATTCGGTCCGGTTCGCGAGCGCGATCGCGTCCTCGTCGGTATCGAACGGCACGACGATCGCGACCGGCCCGAAAATTTCCTCGTCGAACGCCGGATTGCCCGGCGCGACGCCGCTCAGCACGGTCGGCTCGAAGAACAGGCCGCGATGGCCGCCGCCCGTCTCGACGCGTGCGCCCGCGCGGCGGGCCGCGTCGACCAGGTTCGCCGCATGGTCGCGTTGCGCGGCGTTGATCAGTGGGCCGAGACCGACGTCGCCGCCGGCCGGGTCGCCGACGCGCAGGCTGCGCGCCTTCTCGACGAGCTTCGCGACGAAGCGGTCGTGAATCGCGCGCTGCACGAGCACGCGGCCGGTCGCCATGCAGATCTGGCCTTGATGCAGATACGCACCCCATGCGGTGTTCGCGACCGCGCGGTCGAGGTCGGCATCGTCGAGCACGATCAGCGAATTCTTGCCGCCGAGTTCGAGCGATACCTTCTTCAGGTGGCGGCCGGCGGCTTCGCCCACCTTGCGTCCGGCCGCGGTGGAGCCGGTGAACTGGATCATCGCGACGTGCGGATCGGCGACCAGCGCCGCGCCGGCTGCGCCGTCGCCGGGCAGCACGTGCAGCACGCCTTCGGGCAGGCCGGCGAGCTCGAACACGCGGGCGATCGCGATGCCGCCGCACACGGCGGTGCGCGGATCGGGCTTCAGCACGACCGCGTTGCCGAGCGCGAGCGCGGGTGCCACCGCGCGTATCGCGAGGTACAGCGGGAAATTGAACGGCGAGATCACGCCGACCACGCCGCGCGGGCGGCGGCGCGCGAGCGACAGCCGGCCGGCCGCTGATGGCAGCACTTCGCCGGCCGCGCGAGATGGCAGCCCGGCCGCTTCGTGCAGCGCCTTGATCGTGACGGACGTTTCGAATGCAGCCTTCGCGCGCGTCGAGCCGCTTTCGCGCACGAGCCAGTCGACGATCGCATCGGCGTGCGTTTCGGCGACGGCTGCGGCGCGGCGCAGGACGGCTGCGCGGTCGTCGTAGGGCAGGGCGAACCAGGCGGGCTGGGCGCGGTGCGCGGTCGCTGATGCTTCGGCGATGGCCGAGCTGTCGGCAAGACCGATGCGGCCGAGCGTGTTGCCGGTCGCCGGCTCGATCACGTCGGCCGCATGCGGGCTCGCATGCCAGCGGCCGGTGAAGGTCTTGCCGCGCCAGATGTCGGTGTCGAACAGTGCGGGGGTGTTGCTATCCATGTGCGCTCCTGGGGATTTCGGATCGGCCGGATCGTTGCGTGAGCGACGATCGGCATGCGCGCGAGGGTAGGGGACGGCGGTGAAACGAGGGTATCCGGGTTTTTTCCCATCCGTCGCGCCCGCATGGATTGGCGGGTGGATACGATTCCGTGTGCGGAAATTGAACAGTTGCCGTGTGGACTTGTGCCGCACGCCGCGTGATGACGTGGCAGATATTGCCGGTGCGGCATCGGCCGTTCACCGTCACCGTCTGGAGCCGCCGCGTCCAACCGCCGGCAGCAAGCTTATCGCGAGCGGTCGGGTACGCCAGGATTTACCGGCTGAGTGGTTCCAGTTCAACGGGGGCGACAGAAGTCGGAAGTGAAGAGGCGTCAGTTGCATCGAGCACGGGATGCCTTCAGATCGCGGGGCGCAGGCAGACCGAACTTGGTAAATAGCCTTGCCAGGTAGGACGGCGATTCGATCCCTACGCTCAGGGCCGCCGACAGCACGGTCGTGCCGGGAACGTTCAAGAGCGAACGCGCGCGCATGACCCGTTGCCGGAGCTGATAATCGGTGAGGCTTTCGCCGGTCTCCTCGCGGAAGATCCGGGTGAGATGACGTCGCGATATGGCGAATTCCGAGGCGATTGTCTCGATATCGATCCGCTCCGCGAGCATGACGTCAAGGTACGCCTTGATTTCACTGACCAGTTGCCCGCGCGAAACCTTCGGATTGGCATCGCTCGGTGCGGCGCCGAGCACCGCCGCCACGCACGCCGACGCAATCAGCCGATCGACCAGATCGTTCTGATACCGCGCCATATCGTGCGCTTCCTCCGTCTCGTCGACCGCGTCGAACTGTGTTTGCAAACGCAGTGTCCCAAGCAGAGCAGGCGGCGGCACGCAGTAGCGCGGCGCATCGCCCCCGGCGATCCGGACATTGGATTTGCGCGCACAAAACGAAACGAAGTCGCGCTCCGCATAGACCGCCGTATGGCAGTGCTCTCCGGGATTGCTCGCCGTGTCGTGAAAAATCCCGGCAGGAACCATCGCAAGCACGCCGGCGCCGATGCGTTGCGAATGCTTTGAACACTCCGAAGTCAGCGTCAGCGTGCCTTGACTCGGCAACAGGAACATGAACTCTTCGTGCTCGTGCCACGATGTCACGTAATCGGCCATCGTGATGCGACGGGTCGCAGCCACGCGGTCGGCGGGAATGTGCGATTTGGACGTCTGATAAAACATGGCGAGACCTGCGACTTGGGACTTTATAAGGGACGGGCAACGCGCTGACGCCCATCGCCATGGCCCGATAGTGAGCATGTTCCGGCCCAAATGGAAGCGAATAAAAAACGCAGGCCGTGCATGCTGCGAGGGACGGCGGACTGGCCTTCCCGCCGGCTTCACAAAAGGCGGCACACCGATAGGCGGAGTTAATTAGGGAGCAAGCGCATGAGCATCGTACAACGTGTGCGGCTTGTACGGGTATTTTCCACCACCGACGAGGGCGGCAATCCGGCCCCGGTTGTGCTCGACGCGAACGGCTGGTCCGACGCGCAAATGAAAGAGGTGGCCCGCGCGTATGGTCTGGAAAGCGGGTTTGTGATGCGCGCCGTCGATCCGCACCATGATTTTCGCTTCCGCTTTTTTGTGCCCAACCACGAGATGGAGATGTGCGGACACGCGACGCTGGGCGCATTGTGGCTGCTGCGTCACACGGGCGCGTGGCGCACGAACACGGCGCTGATTGAAACGCTGAGCGGCAGCGTCGAAGCGCGGTACGACGCGTCCGACGCGCGGATCGAAGTCAGCCAGCCGGCGGGACGCGTCGAGCTGGTTGTCGACGCGGCGCTCATTGCCAGGACACTCGATGCATTGAACCTCGATGCGGGCGATCTGCTGCCGCTCGACATCGTCAACGCAACGACGAGCCGCACCAAAACGCTGGTGCCGGTCCGCACGACCTCACGGCTGAATGCGATCATGCCGAAACTCGACACAATCGAAGCGCTATGCGACGCGCTGTCGTCGACCGGTCTGTATCCGTTTGCGCTGGATGCCAATGCACCGCACGTGTTCGAGGCACGGCAATTCCCGCGCGCGTCCGGCTATCCGGAAGACGCGGCGACCGGCATCGCAGCGGCAGCGCTCCTGTACGGCGCGCATCGCCATGGGCTCGTCACCGGAGCGGGACGCGGCATCGTCGTGCGTCAGGGTGTGGCGATGGGACGCCCGTCCGCGATCACGGTGAACTTTCGCGATCCGGCCGATGAAAGCAGCGGTTGCTGGCTCAGTGGCCCGGTTGGTCTGATGGACGAGGCCTGAGTCATGTTGCTAGGCACACTCGAAGTCGATTTGTCGACGCGCTCGTTACGACGTGATGGGAAGGCTATCCATGTCGGTTCGCGTGCATTTGACGTGCTCGCGGTACTGTTGTCGGCGGCGGGCCGTCTCGTCACGAAAGACGAGTTGATGGCCGCGGTCTGGCCCGGCACGGTAGTCGAAGAAAACAATCTGCAGGTCCATATTTCCGCGTTGCGAAAATTGCTCGGACCGCAACGCGACCTGATTGTGACCGTACCCGGTCGCGGTTACCAACTGACGCAGAGGTCAGCCCCGACCGCGAATTTGACGCCGGCTACACCGCCCAGGCAGGGCGACAGCGATATTCCGCGACGGCACGGGGCGCTCACGGGACGCGACAGCCTGGTCTCCAATATTGCTGCAATACTGGACACGACGCATATATTGACACTGGTGGGCGCCGGGGGAGTCGGGAAAACGAGCGCGGCAATCGAAGTTGCTCATGCGGCAGTAAGCGGCCGTTTTGATATCACGCGCTTCGTCGCGCTTTCCGATGCTGCCTCTCCAGAAGCGGTCTTGCAGAAAATCGCGACGGCATTCGGCCTGCCGATACGGGACGACAGGTCGGCAGTCGACGCGCTAGTCGCAGCTTTGCCGCGAGACCGCACGCTGCTGGTGCTGGACAACGCCGAGCACGTCATCGATGCAGTCGCTCGACTGGTCGATTCAGTTTGCATGCGGCTTGGCAACTTGCGGGTACTCGTCACGAGCCGTGAGCCGTTGAGGGTATCAGGTGAGAGTGTCTTCCACGTGCGTCCGCTCCAGGTGCCGCGTCCGGAGTCATCCATCGCAGAGCTGCTGGATTGTGAGGCAGTGCAGATGTTCTTGCAGCGCGCGCGACAGTCGGGTTGCGACCTTGATACTTTAAGAAAAAGCGCTCGTCTCGTTGGCGATATCTGTCGTCGGCTCGACGGTAATCCACTGGCGATCGAAATGGCAGTCGGGCGTATCGGTGCATTGGGCGTTCGAGGTGTTCACGGATTTCTCGACGATCGCTTCAAGTTGCTGACGCGGGGATACCGGACGGCGCTTGCGCACCACCAGACGTTACAGGCCAGCTTCGATTGGAGCTTTGCGTCGCTGAGCCCGTCGAGTCAGAAGTTATTGGGTCACGTTGCGGCATTCCAGCGTGCTTTTACGTTCGAGGCATTGCGTGCGCTGGTATGCGATGCGCGGTATACGCTGTCTGACGTTGCCGGCGACATTGCTGAACTGACCGAGAAGTCGCTGGTGAGTGTCGAGCCGGGTAACGGCGAACATCGATTCTTTCTTTCCGAATCCGCCCGAGCATACGCGTTGCAAAAGCGTCGCATCGGAGGGAAGGACATTCGAATGTTCGCGCACTATGCCGGGTACCACTTCAGTGCTTGTGAGGAAGCGTCGACCATTGGAACGGATGCGTTCAACGAGAAAGTGGAAGAGCGGGAGCTTGCCTGCGCCATCTGAGCATATAAGGCAATGGTAGGCCTCGACCCGCTGACGCGGCCTGAATGAATTGCAGCGAGCGGTTGAATCCGCCGCCCACAAGGGACAGTCGACATTGCGGAAAGCCAGCGTCCGCGCCATCGCTTTACGACGTGTAGCCCGTCAGGAAAACCCTGATCGACTCCGCAGGCTGCCCGTTTTCAGCTGTTTTTCCCCTGTCGATACCGGCCGCGCCGCCGCCCGCCTCAGCGATATCCCGCACCCGCGCGATTGCGCTCCAGCAAGCCTTTCAGTCCGTGCATGTAGCTAAAGCAGGTATGGTGCAACGCAGTATTTTGCGTCCAAGGCTTAATTTTTATACCCATCAGGTATCGAAAAGCGCGACCAAAAGTATTGGACGCGCCATTTCCCCGCCGCGTATAAATCCGTTCCATGAACAGCCCACGCAGCGCGCCCCGCGTCCTCCGCCGCCCGAGATCGCATCGAAACCTGCGTCGTCAATCTGTCGGCGAGCCGCCAGCGCAAGTTGTCCGCGGCCACGATGCATGGCCCGATGCCGATGCTCGATGCGTACCTCGCACCCGCGAAGGACTGACGAAAGTCGCGCGGTAATTCGAATCTGGCAAGGACCGTCAGCCCCAAATACACATGGAGACAGCATCATGAGCGTCAAAGTTTTCGACACGACGGAAGTGCAGGATCTGCTGAAGGCCGCATCGAACGCGGCCGGGAATCGCGGAAATGGCACGAACGGCGACGCACGTACGCAGCAGATCGTGCTGCGCCTGCTCGGCGACCTGTTCAAGGCGATCGACGATCTCGACATCACGCCCGACGAAGTGTGGGCCGGCGTGAACTACCTGAACAAACTTGGTCAGGATGGCGAAGCGGCGCTGCTCGCGGCCGGTCTCGGTCTCGAGAAATATCTCGACATCCGGATGGACGCCGAGGACAAGGCGATCGGCCTCGACGGCGGCACGCCACGCACGATCGAGGGGCCGCTGTACGTGGCGGGCGCCCCGGTGCGCGACGGCGTCGCGAAGATCGACCTCGATGCGGACGACGGCGCGGGCCCGCTCGTGATCCACGGCACGGTCACGGGCCTGGACGGCAAGCCGATCGCCGGCGCGGTGGTCGAATGCTGGCATGCGAACTCGCACGGCTTCTATTCGCATTTCGACCCGACCGGCAAGCAGAGCGACTTTAATCTGCGCGGCGCGGTGAGGACCGGCGCGGACGGCAAATACGAATTCCGCACGCTGATGCCGGTCGGCTACGGCTGCCCGCCGCAGGGCGCGACGCAGCAACTGCTGAATCGCCTCGGCCGCCACGGCAACCGCCCCGCACACGTGCACTTCTTCGTCGACAGCCCCGCTCACCGCAAGCTGACGACGCAGTTCAACATCGACGGAGATCCGCTGATCTGGGACGACTTCGCGTATGCGACGCGCGAGGAGCTGATTCCACCCGTGACCGAAAAGACCGGCGGCACCGCGCTCGGCATGAAGGCCGACGCGTACCAGGACATCGAGTTCAACTTCGTGCTGACGCCGCGCGTGCAGGGCAGGGACAACCAGATCGTCGAGCGCCTGCGCGCGTCCGCCACCGCATAACCGCCGGCGGCACGGCGGCGCGCGAGCGCCACCGCTGCCGGCCGGTCACCCCGAGATTCAACCGATACCGATGCGAGCGTGCTTGCAGGACGCGGCACGCGCATGGGAGGAGCCATCATGTCCGCCACGATCGACCACACCAACGACCTGGATCATCTGCTGGAAACCGCCGTGCAGGATGACAAGGAGGCCGGCATCTTCCGCTGCCGCCGCGACATCTTCACGAACGCGGAGCTGTACGAGCTCGAGATGAAGCACATCTTCGAGGGCAACTGGGTGTACCTGGCGCACGAAAGCCAGATTCCCGACAACAACGATTACTACACGACATGGATCGGCCGCCAGCCGATCGTCATCACGCGCGACAAGACCGGCGAGCTGCATGCGGTCATCAATGCGTGTGCGCACAAGGGCGCGATGCTGTGCCGCCGCAAGCACGGCAACAAGGGTAGCTTCACGTGCCCGTTCCACGGCTGGACCTTCTCGAACACCGGCAAGCTGCTGAAGGTGAAGGACGAGAAGACGACCGAGTATCCGGTGCAGTTCAACACGCACGGCTCGCACGACCTGAAGAAGGTCGCGCGCTTCGCGAACTATCGCGGCTTCCTGTTCGGCAGCCTCAACGCCGACGTGTTGCCGCTCGAGGATTACCTCGGCGAAGCGCGCGTGATCATCGACCAGATCGTCGACCAGGCGCCGAACGGGCTGGAAGTGCTGCGCGGCAACTCGTCCTACATCTACGAAGGCAACTGGAAGATGCAGATGGAGAACGGTTGCGACGGCTATCACGTGAGCACCGTGCACTGGAACTATGCGGCGACGATGGGCCGCCGCAAGGAAGACGGCACCAAGGCGGTCGACGCGAACAGCTGGAGCAAGTCGGTCGCGGGCGTGTACGGCTTCGACCACGGCCACATCCTGCTGTGGACCCGGACGATGAACCCGGAGGTGCGGCCCGTGTACCGGCATCGTGACGAGATCAAGGCGCGCGTGGGCGACGTGCAGGCCGATTTCATCGTGAACCAGACGCGCAACCTGTGCGTGTACCCGAACGTGTTCCTGATGGACCAGTTCAGCACGCAGATTCGTGTGGTGCGGCCGCTCGCGGTCGACAAGACGGAAGTCAGCATCTTCTGCTTCGCGCCGAAGGGCGAGAGCGAGGCCGACCGCACGACGCGGATTCGCCAGTACGAGGATTTCTTCAACGTGACCGGCATGGGCACGGCCGACGATCTCGAGGAGTTTCGCGCGTGCCAGGCCGGCTATGCAGGCATCACGGCGATGTGGAACGACCTGTCGCGCGGTGCGCCGCTGTGGGTCGACGGGCCGGACGAGAACGCGAAAAAGATGGGGCTGAACCCGCGCATTTCGGGCGAGCGCAGCGAGGACGAAGGGCTGTTCGTGTGCCAGCACGAACATTGGGTGAACGTGATGCGCGATGCGCTGAAGAAGGAACGCGGGGAGGTGGCGGCATGAGCTTCGATTACCGGACGATTTGCGCGGCGCTGTATCGCGAGGCGCGCCTGCTCGACGATCGCGAGTGGGACGCGTGGCTGACCTGCTACACGGAAGACGTCACGTACTGGATGCCCGCATGGGACGACGATGACCGGCCGACCGACGATCCGCGCAGCGAGATCTCGCTGATGTATTACGCGGATCGCGGCGGCCTCGAGGATCGCGTGTTCCGGATCAAGACCGAGCGCAGCGGCGCATCGACGCCCGAGCCGCGCACCAGCCACAACGTGACGAACGTCGAGGTGCTGGCCGAACGCGACGACGAGGTCGACGTGCGCTACAACTTTCACACGCTGAACCACCGTTACCGCGTGACCGATCACTTCTTCGGCACGATGTTCGTCACGTTGCGCCGCGCGGGCGACGCGCTGCTGATTTCACACAAGAAGATCGTGCTGAAGAACGACTACATCCGGCAAGTGCTCGACATCTATCACGTCTGATGCCGTTGGTTTGCCATGAAAGGAAGTGGAGGTGACGCGATGTCCAGCTACAAGATTGCATTGAACTTCGAGGACGGGGTGACCCGCTTCATCGACTGCAAGGCCGGCGAGAAAGTACTCGACGCGGCCTTCCGCGCGAAGATCAACCTGCCGATGGATTGCGCCGACGGCGTGTGCGGTACCTGCAAGTGCCGCGCCGAGAGCGGGCACTACGACCTCGGCGACGATTACATCGACGATGCGCTGACCGAGGACGAAAAGGACGGCGGCCTCGTGCTGACGTGCCAGATGGTGCCGCAAAGCGACTGCGTGATCGCGGTGCCGACGTCGTCGGTCGCGTGCAAGACCGGGCAGAGCGCTTTTGCCGCGACGGTCACGAAGGTCGAGCAGCACAACGATGCGGCCGTCGTGCTCGAACTCGACGTCGGCGCGAGCGCGCCGGCGTTCCTGCCGGGCCAGTACGTGAACATCGGCGTGCCGGGCAGTGGCCAGCATCGCTCGTATTCGTTCTCGTCCGCGCCGGGCGACACGAAGGTCGGATTCCTGATCAAGAAGATTCCCGGCGGGGTGATGAGCACGTGGCTCGAATCGGCGAAACCCGGCGACACGCTCGAACTGCACGGGCCGCTCGGCAGCTTCTACCTGCGCGACGTGCAGCGGCCGCTGCTGTTCCTTGCCGGCGGCACGGGCCTCGCGCCGTTCCTGTCGATGCTCGAAGTGCTCGCGCGCAGCGGGTCGCAGCAGAAGGTGCACCTGATCTACGGCGTGACGCGCGATCTCGATCTCGTGCTGGTCGATGCGATCGAAGCGGTTGCGTCGAAGCTGCCGAACTTCAGCTTCGCGACGGTCGTTGCCGATGCGGCGTCGAACCACGCGCGCAAGGGCTGGGTCACGCAGCATATTCCGGCCGACGCGCTGAACGACGGCGACGTCGACGTGTATCTGTGCGGGCCGCCGCCGATGGTCGATGCGGTGCGCCAGTATTTCGACGACGCAGGCGTGAAGCCGAACAGCTTCCACTACGAGAAGTTCACTCCCAACGTCACGGCAAAGGCGGCATGACCATGCAACGATTCTCCGGCAAGGTCGTCGTCGTCACCGGCGCGGCGCAGGGCATCGGCCGCGGTGTCGCGCTGCGCGCGGCAGCCGAGGGCGGCAAGGTGCTGTTCGTCGATCGCGCGGATTTCGTCGCTGACGTGGCGGCCGAGGCGGCCGGTGGCGAGACGGCAGGCTTCGTCGCCGATCTCGAGACCTATGAGGGCGCGCACGCGTCGATCGCGTATGCAGTGCAGCGGTTCGGCGGCATCGACATCCTGATCAACGGCGTTGGCGGCGCGATTCGCATGCGGCCGTTCGCCGAGTTCGAGCCGGCGCAGATCGACGCGGAAATCCGCCGCTCGCTGATGCCGACGCTCTATGCGTGTCACGCCGTGCTGCCGCACCTGCTCGCGCGCGGCGGCGGCACGATCGTCAACATCTCGTCGAACGCGACGCGCGGCATTCGCCGCGTGCCGTATTCGGCGGCGAAGGGCGGCGTGAACGCGCTGACGTCGGCGCTCGCGATGGAATATGCGGAACACAACATCCGCGTCGTCGCCACCGCGCCGGGCGGCACCAGCGCGCCGCCGCGCCGCGTGCCGCGCAATGCGGCCGGCGACACCGAGCAGGAACAGGCGTGGATGGGCGAGGCCGTGCGGCAGGTGACGGAATCGACGTACTTCAAGCGCTACGGCAGCCTCGACGAGCAGATCGCGCCGATCCTGTTCCTCGCGTCGGACGAGGCGAGCTACATCACCGGTACGGTGCTGCCGGTCGCGGGCGGCGATACGGGTTGAAGGGCGTTGACGGTGCACGCGCCGCAGCCGCGTGCACGACGACCCTCACATAACCGGCCGGCGCGGCAAGCGCGGCCACGGAGACATTCATGAGCAAACGCGAAGCGATCATCCCGGCCGGCATGGAAGCCGTGTACGAAAAAATCGGCTATGCACCGGCAATCAAGGTTCGCGATACCGTTTACGTGTCCGGCCAGGTCGGCCGCGACGCGGCGATGCAACTGGTCGAGGGCCGCGAAGCCCAGATCGTGCAGGCGTTCGAGAACCTGAAGCGCGTGCTGGATGCCGGCGGCGCATCGCTCGACGACGTGGTCGACCTCACGACCTTCCATACCGACATGCGTGACCTGCCGCTGTTCATGCAGGTGCGCGACCGCTATTTCCATGCGCATCCGCTGCCGGCGTGGACGGCCATCGGTGCGCACATGCTCGGCGGCTCGCCCGGCTATATCGTCGAGATCAAGGCGGTGGCGGTGCTGCAGCGGTGATCGACGGCTATCGTTGCGCGGGAACCCCGCTTGCCGCAGACAGGGCCGCGCGTCCGATGCCCGAAGACACGCCGGTCACGACGACCACGGTAGGGTTCGACATGGTTGTTTCCTTCGAGCGGATGGACGGTGGAAGGGTCAGTTGCGTGCGTCGAGCGCGGCCGCAAGCGTGGAGTCGGGCAGCGACGCCGGTTCGGGCTCGCCGTGATGCGAACCGGCGGCACGGCCGGGCCCGATCCTGAACCAGATCGCGTACATCGCCGGCAGAAACACCAGCGTGAGAATCGTGCCGGCGAACGTGCCGCCGATCAGCGTGTACGCGAGCGTGCCCCAGAACACCGAATGCGTGAGCGGGATGAACGCGAGCACGGCCGCCATCGCGGTGAGGATCACCGGGCGCGCGCGCTGCACGGTCGCTTCGACGACCGCATGGAACGGGTCCAGCCCGGCCTGTTCGTTCTGGTGGATCTGCCCGATCAGGATCAGCGTGTTGCGCATCAGGATTCCCGACAACGCAATGAGCCCGACCAGCGCGTTGATGCCGAACGGCTGCCGGAACAGGATCAGCGTCGGCACCACGCCGATCAGCCCGAGCGGGCTCGTCATGAACACCATCACCATCGCCGAGATCGAGCGCACCTGGAAGATGATGATGACGAGCGTGATCGCGAGCATGATCGGAAACAGCGGCAGCATCGCCGTCGTGGCCTTGCCCGATTCCTCGATGGAGCCGGCCTGCTCGATCCGATACCCGCTCGGCAGCTTGCCGACGATCGGCTGGAGCTGCTTCGTGATCGCGGCCGATACGTCCGGCGGCTGCAAGCCCTCGGCGATGTCGCCGCGCACCGTGACCGTCGGCACGCGATCGCGCCAGCGCATGATCGGTTCCTCCATCCGCACGTCGACCTTGCCGACCTGCGACAGCGGAATGCGCTGCCCGTTCGCGCCAGCGAGCGTGAAGTCGTCGAGTCGCGCGGGGTCGAGCCGCGCATCGCCGCCCGAACGCGCGATCACCTGCACGGTCCGGATATCCTCGCGCACCGCGGTGACCGGCACGCCGGTGAGCAGGAACTGCAACTGCTGAGCGACCGCGCTGGACGTCAGCCCGACCGCCTGCAGGCGATCCTGCTGCAACGTGAGATGCAGCGTCGGCGCGCGCGTGCCCCAGTCGGCATTGACGGTGCGCATCATCGGGCTGCCGTTCATCACGTGCCCGACTTCGGACGCGATACCGCGCAGCGTGTCGGGATCGGGGCCGGTGATCCGGTACGCGACCGGGAACGGCGAATACGGGCCGAACACGAGTTGCGTGACACGCACGCGCGCTTCCGGCGCGAGGCCGTCGGCGACGGCGCGGCGCAGGCGCGCCTTCAATGCGTCGCGTTCGTCCTGACTGTCGGTGCGCACCACGATCTTCGCGAACGACGGGTCGGGCAGCTCCGGCCCCATCGCCAGGTAGAAGCGCGGCGCGCCCTGGCCGACGTACGCGGTGACGATCCGCGCTTCCTTCTGCTTCGCGAGCCACGCTTCGACCTTCGATGCGGCGGCACTCGTTTGCGAAATCGACGTGCCGTACGGCATCTGCACCTCGACGAGCACCTCGGGGCGATCGGAGATCGGGAAGAACTGTTTCTTGACGACCGCCATGCCGAGGATGGCGAGGACGAACAGGCCGACGACCGCCCCCGCGACCAGCCATTTACGCGCGATCACGCGCGTCAGTACCTGGCGGAAACGGTTGTAGCGCGGCGTGTCGTAGATTGCGTCGTGGCCGCCTTCGATCTTCCTGAAGTCGGGCAGCATCTTCACGCCGAGGTACGGCGTGAACACCACCGCCACGACCCACGAGGCGATCAGCGCGATCCCGACGATCCAGAACATGTTGCTGGTGTATTCGCCGGCGGTGGAGCGCGCGAAGCCGTTCGGCATGAAGCCGACCGCGGTCACCAGCGTGCCGGCCAGCATCGGCGCGGCCGTATGGCTCCACGCATAGGCCGACGCGGCCACGCGCCCGTAGCCTTGCTCCATTTTCACGACCATCATTTCGATCGCGATGATCGCGTCGTCGACCAGCAGCCCGAGCGCGAGGATCAGCGAGCCGAGCGTGATGCGGTCGAAGTTCTTGCCGGTGGCGGCCATCACGACGAACACCACGGCCAGCGTCAGCGGCACGGCCGCGGCGACCACGAGGCCCACGCGCCAGCCCATGCTGACGAAGCTCACCAGCATGACGACGAGCAGCGCGGCGAAGAACTTCACCATGAACTCGTCGACGGCCGAGCTGATGTTGACCGATTGATCGGTGACCTTGGTCAGGCTCATGCCGAGCGGCAGCCCCGCATTGATCGCGCCGACTTCGTGGTCCAGCGCACGGCCGAGGTCGAGCCCGTTCCAGCCGTCGCGCATCACGACGCCCAGCAGCAGCGCGGGCTCGCCGTTGTTGCGGATCAAGAACGTCGACGGATCTTCGTAACCGCGCTCGACGGTCGCGATGTCCGACAGCTTCAGCGTGCGGCCCTGCGAGACGATCGGCGTGTCGCGGATCTTCTGCAGCTTGTCGAACGCGCCGTCCACGCGAATGAAGATCTCCGGCCCGCGCGTCTCGACGGAGCCGGCCGCCGTCAGCACGTTCTGGCCGTTGAGTGCGGCGAACACCTCCTGCGGGCTCACGCCGAGCGTCGCGAGCCGGTCGTGCGACAACTGCACGTAGATGCGCTCGGGCTGCTCGCCGATGATGTCGACCTTCTTCACGCCCGCCACGTGCAGCAGCCGCTGGCGCAACGCTTCGGCGTCGCGCACCAGCAGGCGCTGCGGTTCGCCCCTGGCCTTCAGCGCGAACAGCGCGAACGTGACGTCCGCGTATTCGTCGTTGACCATCGGGCCGATCACGCCGGCCGGCAGATTGGTCGCCTCGTCGCCGATCTTCTTGCGCGCCTGGTAGAACTGCTCCTGCACCTCCGACGGCGGCGTGCTGTCGAGCAACGTCAGCGTCGTGATCGCGAGGCCCGGACGCGTATAGGTCTCGGTGCGGTCGTACCAGCGCAGCTCCTGCATGCGCTTTTCGATCTTTTCGGCGACCTGGTCGTGCATTTCCTGCGCGGTGGCGCCCGGCCATGCGGTGATGATGGTCATCACCTTGATCGTGAACGCCGGGTCTTCCGCGCGGCCCAGCTTGAAGAACGACACGAGGCCCGCGAGCGAAATCAGGCAGATCAGGAACAGTGTGATCGCGCGCTCGCGCACCGCGAGCGCCGACAGGTTGAATCGTCGCTCGCTCACGGCCGTGCTCCTGCGCTCGCGACCGTCGCGGCCGGCGCGGACACGCGCACCGCTTCGCCTTCGCGCAGTAGCTGCGCGCCGAGCGCGACGACGCGCTCGCCTGGCTTGAGCGCGCCGTCGCCGGCGATGCGCGCGCTGTCGTCGTCGAGATGCTCGACCTTGACCGGCCGCCACGTCACCTTGGCCGGTTCACCGGTGACGACCCACACGCCGGGCCCTTTGCCCGCGTCCAGCAGCGCGCCGATCGGCACCTGCATGCCGCGTTGCGACGCCGTGCGCGCGTCGTCAGGGATGCGGATCGTGACGGTCGCGCCCAGCGGCGCGTCGGCCAGCGCGCCTTGCAGCACGTAGCGCGCGTCGAAAGTACGCGTTCTCGCATCCGCGGTATCGGAAAGCTGGCGCAGCGTCGCGGCGACGCTGACGTCCGGCTTGCCGAACAGCCCGGCCTGCGCGACCGACCCGATCGCCGGACGCAGGGTTTCGGGCAACTGGATCACGGCTTCGCGGCTGCCGGCGTGCGCGAGCCGCACCACCGGCTGCCCCGCGCCGACGACCTGGCCGGGCTCCGCGAGCGTTTCCATGACGACGCCGTCGCCGTCCGCGACGAGTTGCGCATAGCCGGTCGCGTTGCGCGCGACGTCGGCGTCGGCCTCGGCGGCACTCAGTTGCGCTTTCGCGGCATCGGCGGCGGCCTTGATCTGGTCGTAGGCCGATGCCGATATCGCGCCGGTGCCGCGCAGGTCGCGGTAGCGCGCTTCGTCCTCGGCGGTCTGCCGCGCGCGCGCCCGGGCGGCGGCGATGGCTTCGTCGCGGGCGCGCGCCGCGAGCTTCAGGTCGACGGGATCGAGCCGCATCAGCGGCTGGCCGCGCTTGACGGTTTGACCGGTATCGACGAGCCGCTCCAGCACCTTGCCGGGTACCCGGAAGCCGAGATCGCTCTGCACGCGCGCGGCGACGGTGCCGGTGAACGAGCGGGACGCGGGAACGGCCGCCTGCACGACGGCGGTACGCACGAGCGGTGCTTCCGTGCGCGGATCGGACGGCGCTTTTCCGCTGCAGGCGGCTAGCGCGAGGGGCAGTGTGGAAGCGACTGCGAAGAAAGCGGGGCGACGCCGAACCATGAAAGACCCAGTGACGAAGTGAGCGGGGCTTTCATTGTGTATCTAGTGACCAATATAGTCAACAGTCACAAACGGTGACGCATCACGGCGCGAGGCTGCGCAGGACGAGGCTGGACAGTTGGGCGGGCGCGGCGTCGGTCGTGTCGAGGTTGTACTGGAGCAGCAGCGGGTTCAGGTACGGCCGCATCACGAGGTAGATCGCCGTCGCGGTTTCGTCCAGCGGCGTCTTGCGCTCGAACTCGCCGTTTTGCCGGCCTGCCTGGAGGACGTCCTGCAACAGCGTCTGCACGCGTGCCTCGTAGGCCTGCACCGACTGCCAGTTTTCGGTGGCGGCCGACGCCGCGATGTCGTACAGCTTGCGGTCGTGGAAGAACAGCCGGAGGCTCGCCTCGGTAGAGACCTTGAAGAGCCGCCGCAGCTTTTCGGTGGGCAGCTCGGCCGCGGCGACGGCCGCGCGCACGTCCGTCTCGATTTCGCGCAGGCAGTTTGCGCAGATCATCTCGCCGATCGCCTGCTTCGACTCGAAGAACTTGTAGATATAGGCCTTCGAGAAGCCGATCGCCTTCGCGAGATCCGACACGGTCGTCTTTTCATAGCCGTACCGGCTGAAGTGCTCGGTGGCGGCGGCCACGATCTGGTCGCGGACGTCGTGGTCGGCCGGGCCGCGCGCGGGCACCGGGGAAGGGTCGATTTTTTTCATGGGCTGCAGCTGACGGGAATGGACAACGAGTGACTATTTGGTATTATAGTCACTAGCGGATTCTTGCCAAAACCCTCATGCTACCCAAACCCATCGTTGCCGCGGCGCTGGCCGCCATCTTGTCGGCGGGGTGTGCCGTCGGTCCCGACTATGCGCGGCCGGACGTGGCGATGCCGCGGCAGTTCCAGGGGCAGCGCGCCGTGGATCAGCGCCACGCGGCGGTCGACGCCGATCTCGCGACGTGGTGGACGGGCTTCGGCGATCCGCAATTGACGCGCTACATCACGCTGGCGCTCGCGCAGAACCTCGATCTTGCGCAGGCCGCGGCGCGCGTCGCGCAGGCGCGCGCGGGGCTCGGCGCGGCGAATGCGGCGCTGCTGCCGTCCGGCAACGTGAGCGGTCAGGCCGCGCGCGTCTACCAGTCGGTTGAAACGCCGTTGGGGCAGGTGTTGAATGCGACGCCCGGTTTCGATCGTCATGGCAACGACTACGAGGCCGATTTCAACGCGAGCTGGGAGCTGGATGTATTCGGCGGATTGCGCCGCGGCCGCGAAGCAGCGCTCGCCGACTATCAGGCCTCCGAAGCGGCGGCAGTCGCGACGCGGCTCGCCGTCGCCGCGCAAACGGCGGATACCTACATCACGATTCGCGGGTTGCAGGGCCGGCTCGAGGTCGCGCGGCACCAGGTGCAGACCGAGCAGGATCTGCTGTCGACTCTCAACCTGCTCTATGGAAAGGGCCTCGCGGCGGAGCTTCAGGTGCGGCAGGCCGAAGGCGCGCTCGCGCAGGTTCGTGCCACGGTGCCGGTGCTCGAAGCGGCGCTGGACGCGGCGATGAATGCGCTCGACGTGATGCTCGGCGCGCAGCCCGGCACGCATCGCGCGGAATTGCTTGCCGGCGGCGAGGTACCGGTCGCGCCGCGGATCGCGGCGACCGGCACGCCCGGCGAACTGCTGCGGCGCCGGCCCGACCTGATCGCCGCCGAGCGCCGCGTGGCGGCGTCGAACGCACGCGTCGGCGTGGCGATCGCCGAGTATTACCCGAAGTTCTCGCTGGGCGGGTTGATCGGCAGCGCGACGACGATGGGCGCGGGCAACCTGTTTGCCGGCGGCGCGAACCAGGCTGCGGGCGTGCTCGGCTTGCGCTGGCGTCTGTTCGATTTCGGCCGGATCAACGCGCAGATCGCGCAGGCCAAAGGGCAGGATGCCGAAATGCTCGCGGCGTATCGGCTCGCGGCGCTGCATGCGACCGAGGACGTCGAGAATGCGTTCTCCGCGCTCGTCAAGCGTGACGAGCAGGCGGCCATTCTCGGTGACGGCGTGAAGTCGCTCGGCCGAGCGCGGGCCGCGTCGTTCGCGGCTTATCAGAAAGGGGTCGTCAGCCTGATCGAGGTGTTGCAGGCCGACGAAAGCCTGTTGCGCGCGTCCGACGAGCGCGTGCAGGCGAGAACCGAATCGGCGCGTGCGGCGGTGGCTGCATTCAAGGCGCTCGGCGGTGGGTGGCAGGCGCCGGAAGCGCAGGCCGTTGCGAGCCGGTAGCGGTAGTATCGGAACCTGATCGCCGCCGAACGGGAGGATTGAAGATGAAAATCAGCGAACTGGCCGAATTCGATGGCTCGAAGTACCTGAAGGACGAAGAAGCGATTCGTCACTACCTGGCGCAGGCGTTCGAAGATGGGGAGCCTCGACTGATCCAGGCCGCGCTCGGGAACGTCGCGAAGGCGCGTGGCATGACGGCGCTGGCGCGCGAGTCCGGTGTGAAGCGTGAAGCGTGAAGCGCTCTACCGCGCGCTGTCGGAAGGTGGGAACGCGGAGTTTGCAACGATCATGAAGGTCGTCGCCGCGTTGGGATTGCATCTGACCGTTGCGCCGACCACGCAGACCGCCGCAGCGGTACCCGCGCCTGAGCCGACCTCGCGCGCGCTCGCACGCACGTGCGGCGGCCCACGGATGATGTCATCAGGGGCGGGCTGCATGCTTCATGCCAAGCCCGCCCGTATTGACCCGCTCGACCTCGTGCGGCAAGCCCTGCGGGCAGCACGCCGCTACCGCTTGATTGCTCCCCGCAACCGCCTCACATCCTGCTCCGACACCGGCGCGGCCCGATTCCCCACGCACCGCGCACGTAGCTGACCACCGCCGCGATCTCGCCGCTCGTCAACGCGCCGCGCATCGCCGGCATCCGTTGCACCGGCCCTGGCTTGCCGGGCGTGGGCCGCGCGCCTTCGACCACGATCCGGATCGCGCTTGTCGGATCGGCCGCGAGCACGATCGAACTGCCCGCGAGCGCCGGCCCGTGATCAGGGACGCCTTTACCTTCGGCACCGTGGCAACGCGCACAGAACCCCGCATACACACCGGCTCCGGGCGCCTGCTGGCCGCCTTCCGGCCGCGGGCCGGCCACGGTGAGCCGCGGTACGCCCACACCCAGCGGATTCGTCGCGGCGGTCGGTTGCGCGGGCAACGACTTCAGGTACACGGCGATCGCGTGGCGATCGGCATCGGTCAGCAACGCGGTGCTTTCGCCGACGACCGGCGCCATCGCGCCGAACACCGCGCCACGTGCCGCATGGCCGCTGCGCAGGAACGCGGCGATGTCGTCGGCCGACCAGTGGCCGAGGCCATCCGGGGCCGCGCCGGTCAGGTTCGGCGCGAACCAGTGGTCGTTGATGCCGCCGGTCAGGAACGCGGGGCTGCGCTCGTCGTAGCCGCGTTCGTTGTAGGCCGGCCCGCGCGGCGTATGGCAGGCGCCGCAATGGCCGAGCCCCTGCACGAGATACGCGCCGCGATTCCATTGCGCGGATTGCGACGGCTGCGGCGTGAACCGGTCGCGGTTCGCGAACACGAGGCTCCATAACCCCAGCGCCCAGCGCTGGTTGAACGGAAACGGCAGTTGCGTGAGCTTCGCCGCATTCGCGGACGGCGCGACGCCGCGCATGAAATACGCATACAGCGCGCGCACGTCGTCGTCGGTCAGGTGCGCGAACGACGGGTACGGCATTGCCGGATACAGCCGGCTGCCGTCCGCGCGCACGCCGCGCCGCATGGCGTCGTCGAATTGCCGCAGCGTGTAGTTGCCGATGCCGTGCGTCGGGTCCGGCGTGATGTTCGGCGCATAGATCGGCCCGAACGGCGAATTCACCGGCTGGCCGCCCGCGTACGGCGTATGGTCGGCCGCGTCGTGACACGCGGCGCAATCGCCGGCGAGCGCGAGGTAGCGGCCGCGCGCGAGCGTCGCGGCGTCGGCGCTCGCGGCAGCCGCGGCGATTACCGGGCGGCGGGCGGTCGAAGCGGACGCCGCATCGGGCGGCGGGGTGGATGCCGCGGACGATGGCGCGTCCGCCACCGACGCGTCCCGGTCGCGTGACAGCCGCCGGTCGTCCTTCACGCGCGCGGACATCGACGCACCGGCATCGGCGGCCGACGCACCGATCCGCACGAACCGCCAGCCCGACGCGGGCTCGGGCGCTTCCGCCGCCGACGCGGCGTCGGCCGCATTGCCGGGTGCGGCCGTGTCGTCGTCCTGCCGCATCTCGCATCCGCAGAGCGCGACGCATACCGCGAATGCGACGCCCGCGCGGCGGCCCGGAACGCGGAACGGAAACGAAGCGAACGAGATCAGCGCCATGGACTGCAAGGCCCCACGAAAGCGGTGACGATCCCCGTGAACACCAGACCGATCACGAAGCCGAGCGCGGCGAGCATCCCGCAGCGCGCGAGAAAGCGCGTACTGTCGTCGCGCGTCGCGGCGGGTGCGTGGGCATCGTGCCGATGCCGCCACGCGCGCGCGAGCCACGTCGCGCAGGCGGCGGCCAGCGCGAACGCGCCCGCGGCGATCAGCGCGAGCCACACGCCGACGTGCGCCCAGCGCGGCACGGCCTGCGCGACACCGTGCGGATAGCACGCGGTGGACGCGAGCGTCTCCGACACCAGCATCTGCGCGAACCACAGCGCGGGCGCGCCGACGAGGCCGGCCGCGATCGCGAGCAGCGGGGTCCACGCGCGTCGGGCGTCGTTCATCCCGTGCTCCTCAGCCAGAAGGGCGATACGTACAGCGCGGTGAAGATGAACAGCCACACGACATCGACGAAGTGCCAGTAGAGCCCGCCGACCGTCAGCGCGACGCGCCGTTCGCGGCCGAAGAAACCGGCGGCGGTCCACCCGGCGAGCAGCGCGAGGATCGCGAGACCGGCCACGACGTGCGCGAGGTGGAACCCGGTGATCGTGAAGTAGAGGCTGCCGTACAGATGCGCGGTCGGGCCGTACGGATGGTCGCGCCATTCGTGCAGTTGAACCAGCGCGAATGCGGTGCCGAGCACCAGCGCGACGACGAGCAGCGCGACCGCGCGTGCCTGTTTTTCGGCTCGCACCGCGCGCTCCGCGAGCCACACGAACACGCTGCTCGACAGCAGCACGACCGTGTTGGCGGCCGCGAGCCCGATCTTCGGCATGCCTTCGGGCGGCCACGGCGCGGGCCACTGCGACTGCAGGTAGAAGTAGCAGAACAGCAGGTAGCCGAACAGTCCGGCCTCGGTCACGATCAGCGTGAGCACGCCCCACCAGCCGCCCGCGCGCTCGCCGCAACTGCCGACCGGCAGCGGTTCGATGCACGCGGCCGGCGCACCGGGCGGCACCGTCGCCGACGGCGGTTCGTCCGGATGAAGCCCGGCGGCCGCGGCAGGCGCCTGCGTGTCGGCGCGGGCCGGCAGGCGCGCGCGTTGTCCGAGTTCGCGGCGCGGCCACAGCCACGCGGCGGTGGCGATCGTGCAACCGGCGACGGCCACGCAGACGAGCGTCGGCGAGCGCGCGAGCATCGCCGCGAACACGGCGGTCGCGAGCAGCGCGAGCACGAACGGCACGCAACTGTCTTCGGGCATCTTCAGGATCGCGCTCGGCGCGGCGGCGAGCGGCGTGACCGCGAGCGCCTCGCGCCCGTCCGCGAGCCGGTAGCCGACCCGCAGGCTGGTGCGGGTCGGATCGTCGCGCGTTTCCCACAGCGGATGCCGCGACGCGACGAGCGGCAGCACCGCGAAGTTGTACACGGGCGTCGGCGACGCGACCGACCATTCGAGGCCGGCCGCGCCCCACGGATTCTCGCCGGCACGCACGCCGCGCCGCGCGCTCACCAGCGCGTTGACGACGAACATCACGATGCCGATCCCGAACACGAACGAGCCGATCGTCGTCAGCAGGTTCGACGTGTCCCAGCCCATCCCCGATGGATAGGTATAGATCCGGCGCGGCATCCCGAGCAGCCCGGAGATGTGCATCGGAAAGAAGCCGAGATTGAAGCCGACCAGCACGACCCAGAACGTCAGCTTGCCGAACCGCTCGTTCATCATCCGCCCGGTGAACTTCGGGAACCAGTACGCGACGCCGCCGAGCACCGGGAACACGTTGATGCCGAGCAGCACGTAATGCAGGTGCGCGACGACGAAGTACGTATCGGTGAGCTGCCAGTCGAGCGGCACGGCCGCGGTCATCACGCCGGACACGCCGCCGACCACGAACATCAGCACGAAGCCCGCGAAATACAGGAACGGCGTGCGGAACACGGGGCGGCCGGTCCAGATCGTCGCGATCCATGCGAACACCGCGACCGCGCTCGGGATCGAGATCAGCATGCTCGCGGCGCCGAAGAACGCGAGCGCGAGCGGCGCGATGCCCGTCGCGAACATGTGGTGGACCCACACCTCGAAGCCGATCAGCATCGTCGCCACGGTCGACACCGCGACGGCCTCGTACGCGACGAGCGGCCGCCGGCAGAAAGTCGGCAGCGCATCCGACACGATCCCCATCGCCGGCAGCACGACCACGTAGACCCACGGATGCGCGAACATCCAGAACAGGTGCTGCCACAGCAGCGGCCGGCCGCCGTGCGCGACGTCGAAGAAATGCGTGCCGGCATTGCGGTCGAGCCACAGCAGCAGGAACGCGAGGCTCACCGACGGCACCGCGACCAGGTTCGCGACCGACGCGGTCAGCGTGCCCCACACGATGATCGGCAGCCGGTCGATCGACATGCCGTGCGCGCGCATCCGCAGCAGCGTGACGACGAAGTTCGCGGCGCCGCCGGTCGTCGAGATGCCGAGCAGGATCATCCCGAGCGCGTAGATGTCGATGTTCGCGCCGGCGCTGTAGTCGAGCGACGTGAGCGGCACGTAGTTGAACCAGCCGCCGTCCGGCACCGCGCCGAGCGGAAAGCTCGCGTACAGGAACAGCCCCGCGAACAGGAACGACCAGTACGAGAACGCGTTCAGCCGCGGAAACGCCATGTCGCGCGAGCCGAGCATCAGCGGCCACAGGTAGTTCGCGAAGCCGGACAGCACCGGCAGCGCGTACAGGAAGATCATCGTGACGCCGTGCATCGTGAACAGCGAATCGTATTGCGCGGGCGTGAGCACGGTCGCGTTCGGCCGCGCGAGCTGGATGCGCATCACGAGCGCCTCGACGCCGCCGAGCAGCAGGAACACGAACGCGGTGACGATGTAACGCAACCCGATGCGCTTGTGATCGACGGTGCCGAGCCAGCCGCGCCAGCCGGGTTCCGATTCCCACAGCTCGGCCAGCACGCGCTCGTGCGTGGAGCCGGGCGGCGCTTCGCCGAGATCGGGTACGCGGCTGAGCGGGGCGGGCGTGTCGCGGGCAATGGCCATCGGCGTCCTCGGTTCAGTGCAGCGTCGCGAGATACGCGGCGAGATCGTCGGCATCGCGCGGCGCGAGCGCGATCGACGGCATCAGCGACTGCGGCTTGACCTGCTGCGCATGCGCGATCCAGCGGCGCAGGTTGTCGGGGGTGTTGTCGAGCGTGCCGGCCGCGAGCAGCCGGCGCGTGCCGACGTGCGTGAGATCGGGGCCCGCGTCGCCTGCGGCATCGGTGCCGCGCACCGCGTGGCAGCCGGCGCAGCGTGCGGCGAATACGCGCTGGCCGCGGCGTTCGGCCCCGGCGCCTGCCGCGGGTGCCGGGGCCGGTTGGCGCTGCGCGGCGAGCCACGCATGAAACGCGGCCGGCGGCTCGGCCACGACTTCGAACGCCATGTGCGCATGCTGCGCGCCGCAGTATTGCGAGCACTGGCCGCGATAGATGCCTGGCCGGTCTGCCTGCAGCCATTGACGATTGGTCTGGCCGGGAATCGTCTGGGTCTTGCCGGCGAGTTGCGGCACCCAGAACGCGTGGATCACGTCGGCGCTCTTCAGTTCGATCGCGACGGGTTGGCCCACCGGAATATGAATCTCGTTCGCCGTGACGAAGCCCCGGCCGTTCGCATCGTCCGGATAACGCACGGCCCACCACCAGTCCTGCGCGGTCACGGTGATCGTCAGCGTGGGTGGACGCGGCGGCGCCGCGACCGCACCCAGCACGCGCAGCATGTACACGAGCGCGCCGAACAGCAGCAGGATCGAGATCGCGGTGCCGACGGTCACGATCGTCAGCCCGCTGCCGTAGCCGCCGCCCGCCTGCGCGCGACGACGAAACAGCGCGATCAGCAGCAGCACGGCGATCGCGACGCACACGAACGTGCACAGCGCGAGCAGCGCCCAGCCGAGCACGAAGACCGGCTGCGCGGCGGGGCCGGCCGCATGCACGACGTACGCGAGCGGCAGCGGCGCGGCAGGATTGCCTGGCGCCGCAGGCTCGGCGGCCGCGCGCGCGACGACCGGCACGACCGCCCACGCGAACGGTGCGATGCGTGTAATACGACGCGTTTTCCTGAACGGCGGAACGAGCAACACGACTCCTTGCCGCATTCGGCGGCGTGACGACAGCCGTTCGCGGCAGAGCAAATTTCGTGCGCACGGGGCGCGCTCATAGGCAGCCTTGGGGTGCGGAATCGCGCGTGCCACGGCCCGTGCGTTACAGCCGGCTTGTAAATTGGGCGGCCGTTTATGGCACATGCCGGGGCGATACGGCTCGCATGGACGGCGGCATGCCGTTTGCTGCGCCCATCCCGTTCCGGCCCGCTATCGCGTGCCGGCCCGCATCGAACGAGGGGAGGAACCGACCGTGAAGACCGTCGCGATCACGGGCGCGAGCGCCGGCGTCGGTCGTGCGACCGCCCACGCGTTTGCGCGGCTCGGCGCGAACGTCGCGCTGCTCGCTCGCGATCCGCGCGCGCTGGACGACACCGCGAGCGAGGTGCGCGCGTATGGCGTCCGGGCGCTGCCGATCGCCGTCGACGTCAGCGATGCGGCCGCGCTCGACGCGGCGGCCGAGCGGATCGAACACGAGCTCGGGCCGCTCGACGTGTGGGTCAACAACGCGATGGTCACCGTGTTCGCGCCGTTCGATGCCATCTCGCCGGAAGACTATGCGCGCGTGACGGCCGTCACCTACCTCGGCTGCGTGTACGGTACGCGGGCCGCGCTGGCGCGGATGGCCCCACGCAACCGCGGCACGATCGTGCAGGTCGGCTCGGCCCTCGCGTACCGGTCGATTCCGCTGCAGGCGCCGTACTGCGGCGCGAAACACGCGATCCGCGGCTTCACCGACGCGCTGCGCTGCGAGCTGCTGCATGCACGCAGCCGCGTGCGCGTGACGATGGTGCAACTGCCCGCGATCGATACGCCGCAGTTCGACTGGGCCAAATCCGTGCTGCCGCACGCACCGCGTCCGGTCGCGCCGGTCTATGCGCCGGAGGTGGCGGCCGATGCGATCGTGCACGCTGCGCGGCATCCGTGCCGCGAGCGCTGGGTCGGCTGGTCGTCGCTGACGGCGATCGTCGCGAACGGCGTCGCGCCCGGCTGCTTCGACCGCTATCTCGCGCACACCGCCGTGCGCGGCCAGCAGCGCGCGGCGCCGGCCGGCCCGCGCGCATCGAACCTCTGGGCGCCGGTGCCGGGCCACCACGCGACACGTGGTGCATTCACCGACGAAGCGAGCCGCACGGGCGCCGAGGCCGGGCTCGGCGCGTCGCGCGCGCTTGCATTCGGCGCGGCCGTCGCGGTGCTCGCCGCTGCGTGTGCCGCCGCACGTAAATGGCGCCGATGAGCGCGATGCGGATCGAGGATTACGCACTCGTCGGTGACGGTCGCAGCGCCGCGCTCGTCGCGCGCGACGGCAGCATCGACTGGCTGTGCTGGCCGGACTTCGATTCGCCGCCATGTTTCGCCGCGCTCGTCGGTACGCCGGACAACGGCCGGTTCCGGATTGCGCCGCGCGAGCACGATGCCCGCACGACACGCCGCTATCTTCCGCGCACCGCGATCCTCGAAACGACGTTCGAAACGTCGTCGGGCTGTATCTCGATCACCGACTGGATGAGCTGGAACGTGCGCGATCCGTGTCTGATCCGCAGCGTGCGCGGCGAGCGCGGGACGGTCGACGTCGACATCGATCTCGGCGTGCGCTTCGACTACGGCAGCGCGTTGCCGTGGTGCCGGCGTTTGGGCCGGCGCTGGCGGATGATGACGGGCGGCGATGCGATGTGGCTCGACACGGATGCGCGGCTCGACGTGCAGAGCGACCGGCTGGTCGGCACGCGACGGATCGCGGCGGGCGAGCGGGTGGAGTTCTGCATCAGTTACGCGCGCTCGTTCGACCCGGCGCCGGCCGTGCCCGATCCCTACGCGTCGTTGCACGACACGCAGGCATTCTGGCGTGGCTGGTCGGATTGCAATGCCGCGAAGGGCCCGCATCGCGACGCGATCGAACGCGCGCTGATCACGGTGAAACTGCTGTCGAGCGTGCGCACGGGCGGCATCGTCGCGGCGCCGACCAGTTCGCTGCCCGAGCGCTTCGGCGGCAAGCGCAACTGGGACTACCGGTTCTGCTGGCTGCGCGATGCGAGCTTCACGCTGCGTGCGCTGGTGCGCTGCGGCTATCGCGACGAAGCCGCGCGCTGGCGCGACTGGCTCGTGCGCGCGATCGCCGATCATCCGTCGCAACTGCAGGTGCTGTATGCGGCCGACGGCGGCCGGCGCGCGGCCGAGTGGGAAGCCGTGCATCTGGCCGGCTACGAAGGCGCGAAGCCGGTGCGCTTCGGCAACGCGGCGGCCGACCAGTTGCAGCTCGACGTGTACGGCGAGGTGCTCGGGGCGCTGTACCAGGCGCGCCGGCACGGGCTGCCGCCCGATGACGACGCGTGGACGCTCGAGCGGAGGCTGCTCGAACATCTCGCGACGATCTGGCGCGAGCCGGACGAAGGCATCTGGGAAGTGCGCAGCGGCCGGCACCCGTTCACGTCGTCGAAGGTGATGGTATGGGTCGCGGTCGAAAGCGCGTACCGTTCCGCGCGCGCCTTCGGCCACCACGCGCCGCTCGACGTATGGCGGCGCTGGGCCGATGCGGTGCGTGCGGAGGTGCTCGGGCACGGCTATCACGCGCAGTGGAGCCGCTTCGTCGACCGCTTCGACGGCGACGGCATCGACGTCAGCCTGTTGCTGATTCCGTTGACGGGGATGCTCGATGCGTCCGACCCGCGCGTGGTCGCGACGGTCGCCGCGATCGAGCGCGAACTGATGAACGACGGCTTGCCGTTCCGCTATCGGCCGCCGCGTTTCGTGGACGGCTGCGAGGGCGACGAAGGCGCGTTTCTCCCGGCCGGCTTCTGGCTCGTGCAGGTGTACCGGATGCAGGGGCGCGACGACGACGCGCACGCGCTGTTCGAGCGGCTGCTCGGCCTGCGCAACGAGGTCGGGCTGCTGTCCGAGGAATACGACGTGACGGCGCGGCGCCTGTGCGGGAATTTTCCGTTCACGCTCGCGCAGGTCGGGCTCGTCAATGCGGCGCTCGCGTTGCAGGGCGACGGGCGGGACGACGTGGACATCGGTTAGGGTGTCGCGCCGTCCCGCACGCGTGTCTTACGATTCGCCTTTCCCTCCCTTGCCGCTCTTGCCGCCATGTTCGCCGTTGCCCGGCAGCACGGCCGACAACACCTGCCGCGCGGTCTCGACGATCACGTTGCCCTCGCGCGGGTCGCCTTTCACCAGCGTTTCGGCGAAATGCTTCGCCTGCTGCAGCGTCACGTGCGGCGGCAGCGGCGGAACTTCGGGGTCGCTCTTCACCTCGAGCACGACCGGCCGATCGGACGCGAGCGCTTCGTCCCACGCGGCGCCGAGCTGTTCCGGATCGTCGACGTAGATGCCCTTGAGGCCGAGCAGCGTCGCGAAGCGGTAGTACGGCACGTTCGGGATCTGCTGCGACGCGTCGAACTTCGGGTCGCCCTCCATCACGCGCTGCTCCCACGTGACCTGGTTCAGGTCCTCGTTGTTCAGCACCATGCAGATCCAGCGCGGGTCGGGCCACTGGCGCCAGTATTTGGCGACCGTGATCAGCTCGGCCATGTTGTTCATCTGCATCGCACCGTCGCCGACCATCGCGATCACCGGGCGCACCGGGTACGCGAACTTCGCGGCGATCGCGTAGGGCACCGCGGCGCCCATCGACGCGAGCCCGCCGGACAACGACCCCATCATCCCGCGCCGCATCATCAGGTCGCGCGCATACCAGTTCGCGCAGGAGCCCGAATCGCTCGTCAGGATCACGTCGTCGGGCAGGCGCGGCGACAGCTCGGTGAACGCGCGCTGCGGATTCACGCCGCGCCCCGCGCTGGCCTTCGCGGCCGCGCGCGCCGCGAGCGCGTCGTGCCAGTCTTGGTTCCATTGCGCGATCCGGTCGCGCCACGCGGTGTCGCGCCGCTCGTTCAGCAGCGGCAGCAGCGCGCGCAGCGTCTCGGCGCTGTCGCCGACGAGGTTGACTTCCATCGGGTAACGCAGGCTCAGCATGTCGGCCTTCAGGTCGATCTGCACGCCGCGCGCCTGGCCTTCCTTCGGCAGGAATTCCGAATACGGAAAACCCGAGCCGATAACCAGCAGCGTGTCGCATTCGGTCATCAGTTCGTAGCTCGGCTTGGTGCCGAGCAGCCCGATCGAGCCGGTGACCCACGGCAGGTCGTCCGGCAGCGCGGCCTTGCCGAGCAGCGCTTTCGCGGCGCCCGCGCCGAGCCGGTCGGCCACCGCGATCACCTCGTCGGTCGCCTTCAGCGCGCCGGCGCCGACCAGCAGCGCGACTTTCGAGCCCGCATTGAGCACGTCGGCCGCGCGCCGCAGGTCGTCCGCATACGGCACGACTTTCGGCGCGGTGTAGCCGACGCCCGAATGCACGGTGCCGTGCGCGCGCTTCGGCGGCGCGTAATCGAGCTCCTGCAGGTCGTTCGGCAGCACGAGCGCGGTGACCGTGCGCGCACCGAGCGCCGTGCGTACCGCGCGGTCCACCAGATGGCGCACCTGGCCCGGCACCGTTGCAAGCTGAACGAATGCGCCTGCAACGTCTTTGAAAAGCGCCGGAAGATCCACCTCCTGCTGATAGTGGCCGCCGAGCGCCGCGCGCGCCTGCTGGCCGACGATCGCGAGCACCGGCATGTGATCGAGCCGCGCATCGTACAGGCCCGTCACGAGGTGCGCGGCGCCGGGGCCCGAGGTCGCGACGCACACGCCGAGCTCGCCTGTAAATTTTGCATGCGCGGACGCCATGAAGGCCGCCATCTCCTCGTGGCGCGCCTGGATGAATTCGATCTTGCCGTCCGCGCGGTTCAGCGCGCCGAAAAAGCCGTTGATGCCGTCGCCCGGGTAGCCGTAGATGCGGCGCACGCCCCAGTCGTACAGCCGCTCGACGATGAAATCCGCCACTGTCGCCATGCCGTTTCTCCTTGGTTCGGGATGAGCCGATGCTAGGTTGCCGCGCAAGGCACGTGCCGCGCCGCGTGCGTCGGGCACAGCGGTTGCACGCGGCATCCGCACGCAAAAGCAAGCTGACCGGAGCACAACGATGGCACTTTCCGCCGCGCCGGCGATCGACGACGTACGCGCCCGCGCGTACCGCGTGCCGACCGACCGGCCCGAAGCCGACGGGACCTACGCATGGACCGCGACGACGATTGTCGTCGTCGAGATCGACGCGGGGCCCGTGACGGGGCTCGGCTATACGTACACCGACGCGAGCGCCGTGCCGCTCGTGGCGTCGCTGCTGGCCGGCGTGTTGCGCAACACGCCGGTGGTGGATATCCCGGCCGCGGTCGATGCACTGTGGCGCGCGGTGCGCAACGTCGGCCGCAGCGGGGTCGCGGCGACCGCGATTTCGGCGCTCGATGTCGCGTTGTGGGACGCGAAGGCGAAACTCGCCGACGTGCCGCTCGCACTGCTGCTGGGCCGTCTGCGTGACCGCGTACCGGTGTACGGCAGCGGCGGCTTCACGACTTACGATGCGCCGACGCTCGCCGCGCAGCTCGACGGCTGGCGGGACGAACACGTACGCGCATGCAAGATCAAGATCGGCGCGGAGGATGTGCACGATCTGTCGCGCGTGCACGCGGCGCGCGATGCACTCGGCCCAGGAGTGGATCTGTTCGTCGATGCGAACGGCGCGTATGCGCCGCGCACCGCGCTCGCGTTCGCGCAGGCCGCCGCCGCTTGCGACATCCGCTGGTTCGAGGAACCCGTCAGCAGCGACGACGTCGCCGGGCTGCGATTCGTGCGCGAGCACGTCGGTGCGGGAGTCGACATCGCCGCCGGCGAATACGCGTATACGCCCGACGATTTCCGGCGCTTGCTGGAAGGCCACGCAGTCGACGTGCTGCAGGCCGACGCGACACGCTGCGGCGGCGTCAGCGGTTTTCTCGCGGCCGCGGCGCTGGCCGATGCGTATCACGTCGACCTGTCCGCGCATTGCGCGCCCGCGCTGCACCGGCACGTTGGATGCGCGGCGCCGCGCCTGCGTCACGTCGAATGGTTTCACGATCATGTCCGCATCGAGCGGATGCTGTTCGACGGTGCGCCGACGCTCGTCGACGGCGCACTGGAAATCGACGCGACGCGCGCCGGGCTCGGCCTCGAATTGCGCGCCGCCGACCTGCTGGATTTCGCGCGCTGAATCCCGACAAGGAGGAACGATGCGACACCCCCGACATCGCGCCGACGAGCGTGACAGGTTGCTGGCCGACGCCGCGCGACTGTTGAACCGCAGCGCGTTGCTGCTGGCCGGCTCGGTGCTCGCCGACAGCGGCGTCGAGCACTATCGCGGCACTTTTCACAATCGCGCGATGCTCGCGCCACTCGCGATGTCGATGCTGTCGGTGATCGCGAGCGTGCACGGTCACGCGGACGACACGCCCGCGCGCCATCGGCTGCGCGACGCGGTGCACGTCGCGTCGGCCGCGGTGGGCGTCGCCGGCTCGGCGTTCCACCTGTACAACGTGACGAAGCGCCCCGGTGGATTCAGTTGGCACAACCTGTTCTACGGCGCACCGCTCGGCGCGCCGTTCGCGCTGCTGCTGTCGGGCGCGCTGGGCGCGGCGGGCGAGCGGCTGCGCGAGAGCCCGGCCGACGCGCCGCGGCTCGCCGGACTGCCGGCCGGGCGCGCGCTGGCCGCACTGGTCACGGCGGGCCTGATCGGCACGCTCGGCGAAGTCGGGCTGTTGCATTTTCGCGGCGCATTCCAGCATCGCGCGATGTTTGCGCCGCTCGTCGTGCCGCCGCTCGCCGCGCTGGCGACCGCGCAGCTCGCGCTATCGCGCCCGCGCGCCGACCGACGCTTCTGTCGCGGATGGCTGCGCGCGACGGCCGTGCTCGGGTGCGTCGGCGTTGCCTTCCATGCGCGCGGCGTCGCGCGGCAGATGGGCGGCTGGCACAACTGGTCGCAGAACCTGCTGTCGGGCCCGCCGCTGCCGGCGCCGCCGAGCTTCACCGCGCTCGCGATCGCGGGGCTCGCCGCGACCGCGCTCGCCGAACGGGAGGCGCCATGAGCGACGTGAACCGCAAGCCCATCGCGCGGCCGCGCTACCCGGGCTACGACGTGCTCGCCAAGCGCGATACGCCGTCGTGGAACGACGCGACGCGGCGCGCAATCGATGCGCGGCTGCGCGTCGCGGCCAATGCGCCGCGCTATCTGGACTCCGAACGATTCGCGACGCTCGGCGCGTTGTGCGCGCGCATCGTCCCGCAGCAGCCGGGCGGCGCTGGCGCGATTCCGACCGCGGCATTGGTCGACGCGCGGCTCGCGGCCGACGGCGGCGACGGCTATCGCGATGCACGCCTGCCGCCGCTGCGCGCTGCCTGGCAGACGGGTCTCGCCGCGCTCGACGCGATGGCGCGGCACGCGTATGGCTGCCTGTTCGCGGCGCTCGGTCCATGCGATGCCGATGCATTGCTGCAGGCGGTCCAGAAAGGCGACGTCGATCCGCAGGTAGCGCCGGCCTGGGCCGGCATGGACCCGCACACGTTTTTCATGAAGCGCGTGCTGATGGATATCTGCGGCGCGTATTACGGCCATCCGTTCGCGTGGAACGAGATCGGTTTCGGCGGCCCCGCGAGCCCGCGCGGCTACGTGCGGATGGACTTCAACCGGCGCGACCCGTGGGAAGCGGAAATGCGCGTGGAGGAGGGCGATCGCGATGGCCGCCGATGATCCGCTGCCCGCCCCGACGCCGCGCGGCCGCGACGGCCGTGCGCCCGATCCGTTGCGCGTCGGCGGCTGGTCGCCGATGCGGATGTTCCGCGACGACGATGCGGTCGACTTCGTGATCGTCGGCACCGGCGCCGGCGGCGGCACGCTCGCGTGCAAGCTCGCCGAATACGGTTTCTCGGTCGTCGCGCTCGATGCGGGCGCCTGGTGGCGGCCGCTCGAGGAATTCGCGTCGGACGAGACGCATCAGCACAAGCTGTTCTGGACCGACGAGCGGATCTGCGACGGCGCCGATCCGCTCACGCTCGGCACCAACAACAGCGGCCGGGCGATCGGCGGCAGCACCGTGCATTTCGCGATGGTGTCGCTGCGCTTCCGGCCCGAGTGGTTTCGCTCGCGCAGCGCGCTCGGCTACGGCGTCGACTGGCCGCTCGACTGGCGCGAGATGTGGCGCTACTACCGTGAGGTCGAACAGGCGTTGAAGATCAGCGGGCCGGTGAACTACCCGTGGGGCCCGCCGCGGCCGCGCTACCCGTATCGCGCACACGAACTGAATGCGGCCGCGCTCGTGCTCGCGCGCGGCGCGGAGGCCATGGGCATCGACTGGACGCCGACGCCGCTCGCGACGCTGTCCGCGCCGCGCGGCCGCGCGCATCCGTGCGTGTATCGCGGCTTCTGCATCGCCGGTTGCGCGACCAATGCGAAACAGAGCGCGCTCGTCACGTGGATTCCGCGCGCGGTCGCGGCCGGCGCCGAAGTGCGCGATCTCGCGATGGCGCTGCGGATCGACGCCGAAGGCGATCGCGTGACCGGCGTGCACTACCGGCGCGACGGCCGCACCCGGTTCCAGCGCGCGCGCAACGTCGTCGTCGCCGGTTATGCGATCGAGACGCCGCGCCTGTTGCTGCTGTCCGCGAACGGGCGCCATCCGCAGGGGCTCGCGAACAGCTCGGGTCTCGTCGGCCGCTACCTGATGGCGCAGCTCAACCAGGCATCGTGGGGGACGATGGACGACGAAGTGCGCTGGTACAAGGGGCCTCCGTCGCTGTCGATCACCGAGCACTGGAACTACGCGGACGACGGCAAGGACTTCTTCGGCGGCTACTGCTGGATGAGCCAGGGGCCGCTGCCGATCGAATGGGCGCGCAAGGTCGCCGCGCGCGGGCTGTGGGGCGATGCGCTCAAGCGCGAGATGGCGCGCTACAACTTCCAGGCCGGCCTGAAGATCGTCGGCGAGACGCTGCCGCGCGCGGACAACCGCGTGACGCTCGCCGACGAGCGCGACGCGTTCGGGCTGCCGGTCGCGCGCGTCACCTATTCGTACGACGACAACGACCGCCGGATGATCCGCCATGCGCTCGCGCAGATGGCGCGTTCGCTGGAAGCGGCCGGCGCGCGCGACATCTGGCACGAGGAAGACGATACCTGCCATCTCGCCGGCACCGTGCGGATGGGCGACGACCCGGCGACGAGCGTCGTCGACGCCGACTGCCGAAGCTGGGACATCCCGAACCTGTGGGTGTGCGACGGCTCGGTGTTTCCGACGGTGGGCGGCGTGAATCCGTCGCTGACGATCCAGGCGATCGCGTGCCGTACCGCCGACCGCATCCGCGCGCTGGTGGCACGCGGCGACGCGCATGCGCGTGCGCGATGGCGGTGAATCGCGCGGCGCGGCTCCGCCAACGGCCGGTACGACGTGTGCGTGCGAGAGAGGGCGCCGTACGCGAACCGTTCAATCTCTTGTCGAGGATTCATCTCATGCCTGCATTCAACCGTTCATCCATACGCCGTTCTGCCGCCTGCGCACTGCTGGCCGCGTGCGCGTCGGCGCTACCCGCGGCCGGACAGTTGCGCCCGCCCAATCCCGCCAGCGTGCCCGACACGTCCACGCAGGCGTTCAAGCGCGCCGACCGAAAAATGATGGAAGCGATGGAGAGTGCGCCGTACACGGGCGACGCCGATCGCGATTTCGTCTCACACATGGCGCCGCATCACCAGGGCGCGATCGACATGGCGCAGGTCGAGCTCAAATACGGCAAGGACCCGACGCTGCGGCAGCTCGCGAGCCGGATCGTCGCCGCGCAGCGCGACGAGATCGCGTTGATGGAGCGCTGGCAGAAGGAGCACGGCAAGACGCCGTGAACCGCGATGCGAGACGGCGACAGGCAGCCGGCTGTACCGACGGTTCGGCATCCGATGAGTGGCGATATCGGACACGCGCCGAGGCGATGGCCGTGCGTCCTATCGGCCGCGACAGGAGGCGCGATGCATGGACGGTAAGCACGAGACGGCAGGCTGCTCGATCGACAGCGTGGCCGACTACATGGCCGTGATCGGCGCGCAGCGGCAGACGATGGCGCTGCGGCTCTTTCGCGGCCAGTGCAACGCCGGCTGGCCGCTCGTTCCCGGCATCGCGCGGCAGCGCGCGTCGCCCGACGTCGAGGCGCGGATGCTCGAAGAATTCACGCGGCGCGCGCTGCCGCATCTCGAACCCGGGCAGAACCTCGATGCGTGCGACTGGCTCGCGCTCGCGCAGCAGCACGGGATGCGCACGCGCCTGCTCGACTGGTCCGGCAACGCGCTGGCCGCGCTGTGGTTCGCGGTCCGGCGCGCGGGCGAATCCGGCGGCGACGGCGTGGTGTGGTGCCTGTCGCACGACGCCGACGACATCGCGACCGCCGCCGAACGGCGCGCGCCGCTGCAGGTCACGCGCACCAAGGTATTCCGGCCGCGCCACGTGATGCCGAGGATCACCGCGCAGGACGGCTGGTTCACGATTCACTGTTACGACGCCGGGGCCGAGCGCTTCGTGCCGCTCGACGAGCATGCGGACTTCGCCGGCCGCCTGATGCGCATCGTCGTGCCGGGCGCCCGGTTCGCGACGATCCGGCAGGAACTGGCCGGCGTCGGCGTGAGCATCGCGACGATCTTCCCCGATCTCGACGGCATCGCGCAATTGACCGACGCGCGCTATTTCCCGGACGACGAGGACACACACGCGCCGCGGTAAAGCCCACACGGGCTGCCGGCCGGGCACGCGCGATGCTTGTCTCGACGGCGCGTGCACGGGACCGAACCCCAAGCGCCTTGCTTGCGACCGGTTCGCGGCGGGCGGCGCGGCGGCTCCTGCGCGCATTCAAACAGAACATCGAATCCGGAGGCTTTCATGCGCGAACCCAACGAACCACCGAGCGAGCGTCGCGACACGGCGTGCGGGCCCGGTGCCGGTTCCCGGCCGTCCGGGCACGCCGTCACCCGCGCGTTCGAACGGTTTGCATCGAGCGTGACCACCTGGGCCGGCTCGCCGGTGGCGTTCGGCAGCGCGGTCGCGATCACCGTGCTGTGGCTCGTGAGCGGGCCGGTGTTTCATTACTCCGACGCGTGGCAACTCGTGATCAACACCGGCACCACGATCATCACGTTCCTGATGGTGTTCCTGCTGCAGCGCAACCAGAACCGCGACAGCGTGGCGCTGCACCTGAAACTCGACGAACTGCTCGCGGTCACGCGCGCCGCGAGCGACCGGCTGATCGGGATCGAGGATGCGTCGGAGGAGGAATTGCGCGCGTTGGCGCAGACCTACGTCGAGATGGCGCAGCGCGCAGCCGAGCGCGGCGAGGACGAACCGGCCGGCAAGCGCGCGGAAACGACCGACGCGCCGCCCGAATCGTGATCGTCGGATCTTCCGATCGAGCGAGGCGCGGCCCGATGATTTTTCAAACGTTTGTCGTTTCGGTCGGCACACCGCGGCGCGACGGCTCGCATGCGCCGCTCGCAGCAGGGAACGGCACGTGCTGCATGCCGAAACGAAGCCCGGTCGTTCCGGGTATTGCCTACGGTGCCTTCATGAACTCCAGAACCCCTTCGAATCCGTTGCTGAATCTTGCGGTGGCCGTCGCTTGCGGGGCCGCCGCGATGTACTTCCTCGATCCGGCGTCCGGCCGGCGCCGACGCGCTTACCTGCGCGACAAGGCGGTTGCGGGCCGGCACGACGTGGCCGATTATGCGAATACGCAGGTGAAGCGGGCGGCCGACCATGCGCGCGGCGCGATCGCCGGCCTGCGGGCGGACTGGCTCGCGGGCGATGCGAGCGACGTGCAGGTGGCCGAGCGCGTGCGTGCGGCGCTTGGCCGGCTCGTCGCCCGTCCGCGCGACATCGACGTGAGCGTCGAGCGCGGCAACGTGTGCCTGACCGGACAGGTCGAGGAAGCCGAACGTCAGGCGCTGATCGACGGCGTCGCCGCGCTGCATGGCGTGCATCACGTCGAGGACGCGATGGGCGCGCGCAGCGAATACAAGGCGTCGCCCGACGGCCATTCGCACTGACGCGGCCGCGGCTGCCCGCACCGGCGGGGGGCCGGTGAACGAGTACGACACGCATTCGGCGCACGCACGGCTGCCGGCACGACGGCAGCCTGGCGCCCCAACCGGAGCAAGCCCATGATCGACCGCCAGCCCCCCGACACGACGCCTCCGCCTCCGGAGCCCGGCGCGCACGACGCGCTCGAACACTTGCTCGGCAGCCTGCATCGGCACGGCTTCCTGCGCTTCGCGAACGAGGTCGTCAGCGCGAACGCGCGACTGGCCGACACGTTCGTCGACGCGCTCGACAAGCCCGGCATGCAGAGCGGCATGGAGAATCTCGCGGTGCTCGTGACGGCGCTGTCGCGCATTCCGCCGGAACAGTTCAGCCGTGCCGCATTCGCGGCAGCCGACGCGCTGCATCACGTCGGCTCGTGGCAGCCGTCTCAGCACGAGCATGTCGCGCCCGGCGTGCGCGGCGTCTACCGGCTGCTGCACGACGAGGCGCTGTGGGATGCGTTGACGCCGCTGCTCGAAGGGCTGAAGGTCTTCGCGCAAGGGCTCGCGCGCGATGCCCGGTCGCCGGTCGCCGGCCTCAACGAGACGACGAAAGGCGCGTGAGCGCGCGCGGTTGCAGGTCGCTCGCGGCGCACAGGCCGGCGAACTGACGGATGATGCGCTGCGTCGGCGCGCTGGCCGGCCAGTGCGATACCGCGTCGATACCGACCCAGCGGCACAGCGCGATTTCCCGGCCCGGGCACGCGTGCGCGCCGCGCGGCAGGCTCGCGACGAAGACGTGATGGCGTTTCACGCTGCCGTCCACGTAGAAGAAATACGCGAGTTCGAGATCGGCGAGCCCCGTTTCCTCCCGAAGTTCGCGATGCGCGGCGTCGAGCGCCGATTCGCCGCGCCGAATCACGCCGCCCGGCAACGTCCAGCGCGACGCTCGCCCGCGCGCGACCAGCAGCACACGCTGGTTGCGATGGCAGATGATCGTGGCGCGTTCCTTGGCCAATGGCGCCAAGGGCACCGCGCGAACAGGGAAATCGGCCGGGTCGGGTAGCGTCATGCAAGGCAGGCGGCGGGTGATTGAAAGATCCATGACCCTGTACAGCAACGTGCATGCCCGCTTCGCCGCCGCGCTGCCCGGCATGCGAACGTTTCGGCGCCACGCGCTGATCGTCGTCCGCGATTTTTCAACGGCTTGTCATTTCTGCCGCCGGCCGTCGAGGGCGGACGAGCGGTGCGGCGCGACGTGCGACCTATCGCGAGTCGTCCGGTTCGTCGGGCCGATGCGGTGGCGTTCCGCTTTCCGGCTCGGTCGGCTTGCCTTCGGCGGGGTCGTGGGTGCTGCGCGGCGGCGGCGTGCCCGTGCCGCGGCGCTTGCCTTCGGGGCCGGGCGTGCTGTCGCCGCGATCTTCGCCGCGTGTATCGGTGTCGAGCGAGGTGGAGCGTGTCATGGTTCGCGAGTCCTGTCGGGGGCGGTCGAAGTGCACGCGTCGCGCATCCTGCATGCCGCGGTCGGACGAAGCAGGTGGCCGGGCCCGCCGTTTGCTTGATCGCGCGCTTGAGGTCGGCGCGAGCAATGTCGCCCGCGGCCGCCGCCTGGAGCCCCGTTTCATGCCCGATGCGATCCTGTGCCCGTTGTCCGTTCGTGAGCGATGGTGCGTCGCGGTCCGGCGCGCGTTGACGCCCGGACCGCGACGCACCGGCGCGCCGGACGCGTTCGCGCCGGCGGTGGCCGGTGTCGCCCTGTCGACGCCGATGAGGCCGATGCGCGTGCCGTGGCCGGCGTTAGCGCCTGCGTTCGAGCGCTGGTCCACCGCCATCGCCCGTGCAGGCGACGGCCAGTCCGGCGGCGGCAGCGGCTCGGGCGCCGCGCCAGGCCGCAACGGCGAGCACTCGACCGACGCGCCGGGCGGCGGCGGCGGCGACGACCATCCGCACGACGATCGCGGCGGCCGCACCGGCGGCGACGGGGATGGCAACGACGGCGACGGCGAACGCAAGCGGCCCGGCAAGAAGCCGCTGATCATCCTGGGCGCGGTGGTGTTGGTGCTGCTCATCGGCGGGCTCGTGTGGTGGTTCGCGACGCGCAACCAGGAAAGCACCGACGATGCGTATACCGACGGCAACGCGATCGCGGTCGCGCCGCACGTGTCCGGCTACGTGACGCGCCTGGCGGTCGACGACAACACCTTCGTGCGGCGCGGCGACGTGCTCGTCGAGATCGATCCGCGCGACTACCGCGCGCAGGTCGACGCGGCGCAGGCCCAGCTCGGTCTCGCGCAGGCGCAGCTCGACGCGGCGCGCGTGCAGCTCGATATCGCGCGCGTGCAGTATCCGGCCCAGTACCGGCAGGCGCGCGCGCAGATCGAATCGGCGGAAGCCGCGTACCGGCAGGCGCTCGCCGCGCAGTCCCGCCAGCGGGCGGTCGATGCGCGCGCAACCTCGCAGCAGGCGATCGACGCGGCCGATGCGCAGCGCGCGACCGCCGACGCGAACGTCGCGATGGCCCAGGCGCAGGCGCGCACCGCGAGCCTCGTGCCGCAGCAGATCCGGCAGGCCGAGACGGCCGTCGAGGAACGCCGCCAGCAGGTGCTGCAGGCACGCGCGCAGCTCGAGACGGCCAACCTGAACCTGTCGTACTGCGAGATGCGCGCGCCGTCCGACGGCTGGGTCACGCGGCGCAACGTGCAACTGGGCTCGTTCCTGCAACCTGGCACGTCGATCTTCTCGATCGTCACGCCGCGCGTGTGGGTCACCGCGAATTTCAAGGAGTCGCAGCTCGAGCGGATGCGCATCGGCGACCGCGTCGACGTGTCGGTCGACGCGTATCCCGATCTCGACCTGCACGGCCACGTCGACAGCATCCAGCTCGGCAGCGGCTCGCGCTTCTCCGCGTTCCCGACCGAGAACGCGACCGGCAACTTCGTGAAGATCGTGCAGCGCGTGCCGGTGAAGATCGTGCTCGATGGCCCGCTGCCGACCCGTCCACCGCTCGGTCTCGGCCTGTCGGCCGTGCCGACCGTTCACCTCAAATGACCGGCCGCCGTGCCGCGGCCGGTGTCGACCGGAGCGATCCGATGCCCGATACCCGCATGCCGTTCCCGTTTCGCGAGGCCCGCCGATGAGCCGGCCGCCCGAGCGCGGCGGCGCGTCCGGCGGCACCTGGCGACCCGCCGCGAACCCGTGGCTCATCGCGATCGTCGTCACGCTCGCCGCGTTCATGGAAGTGCTCGACACGACGATCGTCAACGTCGCGCTGCCGCACATCGCCGGCACGATGTCGGCGAGCTACGACGAGGCGACCTGGACGCTCACGTCGTATCTCGTCGCGAACGGCATCGTGCTGCCGATTTCGGGGTTCCTCGGGCGGCTGCTCGGCCGCAAGCGCTACTTCCTGCTGTGCATCGCCGCGTTTACCGTGTGCTCGTTCCTGTGCGGCGTCGCGACCAACCTCGGCGAACTGATCGTGTTCCGCGTGCTGCAAGGGCTGTTCGGCGGCGGGCTGCAGCCGAACCAGCAGTCGATCATCCTCGATACGTTTCCGCCCGAGCAGCGCAACCGCGCGTTCTCGATCTCGGCGATCGCGATCGTCGTCGCGCCGGTGCTCGGGCCGACGCTCGGCGGCTGGATCACCGACCATTTCTCGTGGCGCTGGGTGTTCCTGCTCAACGTGCCGATCGGCGCGCTGACCGTGCTCGCGGTGATGCAGCTCGTCGAGGACCCGCCGTGGCGGCGCGGCGCCGAACGCGGGATCTCGATCGACTACATCGGCATCGGGCTGCTCGCGATCGGCCTCGGCTGCCTGCAGGTGATGCTCGATCGCGGCGAGGACGAGGACTGGTTCGGCTCGAACTTCATCCGCGTCTTCGCCGTGCTGTCCGTGCTCGGGCTGGTCGGCGCGACGCTGTGGCTGCTGCGTACGAAGAAACCGGTGGTCGACCTGTCGTGCCTGCGCGACCGCAATTTCGCGCTCGGCTGCGTGACGATCGCGACGTTCGCGGCCGTGCTGTACGGCAGCGCGGTGATCGTGCCGCAGCTCGCGCAGCAGCGTCTCGGCTACACGGCGACGCTCGCGGGGCTCGTGCTGTCGCCCGGCGCGCTGCTGATCACGCTCGAGATTCCGCTCGTGAGCCGGCTGATGCCGCACGTGCAGACGCGCTATCTGGTCGGATTCGGCTTCGTGCTGCTGTGCGGCTCGCTGATCTATTCGCGCACACTGGTGCCGGACATCGATTACACGCACCTGATGATGATCCGGTGCGCGCAGTCGCTCGCGATCGGCTTCATGTTCGTGCCGATCACGACGCTCGCGTACCTGACCGTGCCGCAGCGGCTCAACGACGATGCGTCCGCGCTGTTCACGATGTTCCGCAACGTCGCGGGCTCGATCGGCATCTCGGTGTCGACCGCGCTGATCCGCGAGCGCACGCAGGCGCGCATGGCGCACCTGTCCACGCACATGTCGACGCTGTCGCAGAACTTCCAGGACGCGTTGCAGGAGAATGCGCGCGCGATCGGCGCGCTGACGGGCGCGCAGCCGTCGGCCGCGCTGCAGACCGCGAACGGGCGGCTGTACCAGACCTTCATCGAACAGGCGACGATCCTCGCGTATATCGACGTGTTCGCGATCCTCGCGGTGTTCTGCGCGTTCAGCATTCCGCTGACGTTCCTGTTCTCGTCGGCGAAGGCCGCGGGCGGCGCGGGAGGGCATTGACGATGACGATGCATCGACGCGGCCGTCGCCGACATTCGCTACCTGCACGCGGGATCGCCGCGATGCTCGCCGCCTGCGCGGTGCTGGCGGGCTGTATCGTCGGACCGGATTTCAAGCCGCCGCAGGCGGACGCGCCGGCCAACTGGCATGACTTGCAGGCCGCGAACGCGGCATCGCCGGCATCGGGCGCGTCAGCGGCATCGGCTGCATCGGCCCCCGGCGCGCATGCGCCGTCGTCGCCGGTGACGAGCGCCGATCCCGATCCGCGCTGGTGGCGCGCGTTCGGCGATCCGTTGCTCGACCAGCTCGTCGAGCGTGCCGCACATGACAACCTCGACGTGCAGGCCGCCGTGCTGCGCATTGCCCAGGCACGCGCGCAGGTCCGCGCGGCCGCCGCGCAGGGTTTGCCGGACGTGCGTGCGACGGCGAGCTACCAGCGCGAACAACTCGGCCTGAAAGGGATCGTCGAGGAGCAGGGCATCGACCAGCGGGTCGATCGTCTCGGCGCGCCGGGCTCGCCGCTCGACCGGTTCGGGCCGGGCACCGGCGCGAGCGTGCAGCAAGGCGCGCGCGGCGCGCTCGATGCGCTCGAAGCGCCGGTCAACCTGTGGCAGGCCGGGTTCGACGCATCGTGGGAGCTGGACCTGTTCGGCCGGGTGCGTCGCTCGGTCGAGGCGGCCGGCGCGCAGACGAGCGCGGCGATCGCGAGCCGCGACGATGCGCTGCTGTCGCTGGAGGCCGAAGTCGCGCAAACCTATCTGCAACTGCGCGGCGCGCAAGCGCAGCGCGCGCTGGCCGACGATCTGCAACGCGCGCAGCGTGAACTGCTCGACCTGACGCGCGAGCAGGCCGCGCACGGTCTCGCGAGCGATCTCGACGTGCGCAGCGCCGACGCGCGGCTTGCGCAGATTCGCGCGCAACTGCCGCAGTTCGACCAGCAGATCGTGCTGCTGCGCAACGGGCTCGCGTATCTGGTGGGCGGCGCGCCGGGCGCGCTCGACGACTGGCTCGACGCGCCGCGCGCGTTGCCGGACGTGCCGCCGACCGTGCCGGTCGGGCTGCCGTCGACGCTCGCGCGCCGGCGGCCCGACATCCGACGCGCGGAGGCCGAACTGCATGCGGCCACCGCCGACGTCGGCGTCGCGGTCGCGCAGTTCTATCCGGACATCTCGTTGACCGGGCAAGTCGGGCTGCGTGCGTCGCACGTGCGCGAACTCGCGCACTGGTCGCACCTGTTCTATTCGTTCGGGCCGGCCATCTCGCTGCCGATCTTCTCCGGCGGGCAGCTCGTGTCGAACCTGCGGCTGTCGCAGGCGCGCCAGGCGGAAGCCGCGCTCGCCTACCGACAGGCCGTGCTCGTCGCGCTGCGCGACGTCGACAATGCGCTGGCCGTGTACCGCACCGACCAGGCGCGCGCGGCCGCGCTCGACGATGCGGTGAAGGCCGAACAGGGCGCGCTGGATCTCGCGCGCGATCGCTACAGGAAAGGGCTGTCGCCGTTCCTCGACGTGCTGGACGCCGAGCGGCAATGGTCGGAAGGTCGGCAGCAGGCCGAGCAGGGCGCGTTGCAGAAGACGACCGATCTCGTCGCGCTGTACAAGGCGCTCGGCGGCGGATGGCAGGCTGGCTCGGGCACGAACTCGGATGCGGGGGCAGAGGCGGCACGCACCAGATAGCCGCAAGCGCGTGCCGGGCTTCGCGAGCCGCGCTCGCGCAACGTCGTTCGCCGGCCCGCGCGCGGCTTCAATCCCATGCGTGCTTGCTGAACTGATAGCCCTTCGAGCGGATGGTCTTGATCCGTTTCGGTTCGTTCGCATCGTCGCGCAGCTTGCGGCGCAGCTTCGAGATGCGGCCGTCGATCGAGCGATCGAGGCCGTCGAACGCGATGCCGCGCAGCAGCAGCGTCAGGTCTTCCCGGCTGACCACCTCGCCCGCGCGGCATACGAGCGCCCACAGCAGGTCGAATTCGGTCGACGTCAGGCGCGGCATGCTGCCGTCGGGAAGATGTACGCGACGGTCGGCCCGGTCGATCGAGAACTTGCCGAACACGTATCGCTGCGGCGAATCCGGCACGGGCTCGCCGGCCGGCACGCGCGTACGCCGTAACTGCGCCTTGATCCGCGCGAGCAGCAGGCGCGGCTCGACCGGCTTGCGGAGAAAGTCGTCCGCGCCGAGTTCCAGGCCGAGCAATTCGTCGAACGGCTCGTCGCGGCCCGTCACCATGATGACGATGCCGTCGTAATGCATGCGCGCCTCGCGGCAGATCTCGAAGCCGTCCTTGCCCGGCAGGTTGACGTCGAGCAGCACGAGATCGGGGCGGCTCGCGACGATCGCCGGCACCGCGCCGGCGCCGTCGAACAACGTCTCGACCCGGTAATGATGCTTGCGCAGATAGTCGGCGATCAGCGCGGACAGCGGGACGTCGTCTTCGACGAGCAGGATTCGAATGGGCATCGGTAAACGAAGGGGCAAAACGGGAAGGTGGCGAGCGGTCAGGCCCAGTCCGAACGCGTCGTAGCCGAAGCGACGTGGATGATACTGCGCAACATTCCGACGAAATGTGACGAAATCTGGATCGTTCGGTGAGCTTAGCTGTGGGCCAATCGCTGCCGCCGGGTGGAAAGCGCGGGGTGGGGAGCGTCAGGCCGCTTGTGAGGTTGAAACAGGTCGATGCGAGGTCCGGCGCGGCGCGCGCGATGATGCGCGAGCGGGCATCCTTCAGACGAAAACGTTTGCGCCGATCCGGCGTCGGCGAACCTCGCTTGCACCGGCCGAACCCAGGCCAGGCAAGGTTAGTCGACATATCATTACAAAATATTACCGACGTTGGCGTGTCTCGGTCCCTACAATTCCCGAACCTGACTTACGCGCATCGCATACTGCGATGGCATCTGCTCTCCGGTTACATCGACCGCCGGTTTCGACGACACGTCGAGTCAGGCGGCTCGCGTGCGGAACCGGGATGCGCGCGGGTCGGATCGATGTCGCATCGGCTCGCGACGGGCCGGCAAGCGGACAAGACGAATGATTCACGGAAATCACGGGATTCACGGGGAAGCGAAATGACGCCGTTGCAAGTCGTCCTGAGTCTCGATGCACTCACGCATGCGATCGAAGCCGCGGTGGCGCGCGCCGACTGGAACGAGGCCGTCCGCGCTGCCGAGATGCGTTCGGCGTTCATCGTTGCGCTTGCACCCGATCAACCGGACGAGGTCATGTCGGCGCTGATGAAAGTGCAGGAGATCGATGTCCGGATCTCCACCGTCGCGCGCGAAACGCTGGAGGCGCTCCTCGCGGAGGGCTGGACGGCGTTGCACGCAACCCGCGCGGCAACGAACGCGCTGAGGGTGCAGCAGCGGTCGCTCGAGACCGGCGCCGCGGCAACGCGACATTGAGATTCGTTTCCTTCGGTGGCGGCATGAGATTCAGAAAACGCACGAGTCAGGTCGATGCAACACGATGGTTCGCCGAGGGCGACCATGAACGGGTAGAGCGTCGTGAGGGCAAGTGGGCGGTCGCGACGCCGGAAGGCTGGCGATCGGTGAAGCCGGGCGACTGGATCGTGCGCGATGAATGCGGCAACTGCTGGCCGATGGAAGACGGCCTCTTCATGCATTGCTACGAACCGGCAGCCGACTGACCCGGCTGCCGGTTCGCCGCGCTTACCGGCTCTTGCGCGAGAACATCAGCGAATCGGCGTCGTTGAAGCGGATGCGCCGCGGCTCGCCGTAACCGGCTTTCTCCGCGACCCGGATCGAGGCGACGTTGGTCGGCGCGATCAGGCACACGCTGCGCTCGAACCGCTGCTGTGCGTCGAGCCATGCGAGCGCGGCCGCGAGCGCCTCGGTCGCGTAGCCATTGCCTTGCGCCCACGTCGCCAGCGCCCAGCCGGCTTCCGGTACGCCGCGAATCGGCGGCTCGATGTTCCGATGAAAATCCGCGAAGCCGAGATCGCCGACATAACGGCCCGACGCCTTTTCGCGAATCGCCCAGTAGCCATAGCCGAGCAGCGGCCACAGCCCGCGATACGCGAGCATGCGCATCCACGAGTCGCGCGGTGTGGAGGGCGTGCCGTTGAAGATGTGCGCGACGACGCCGGGCTCCGCCCACATCGCGGCGAGTGCGTCGAAGTCGCCGAGCGGATGGCCTTCGAGAATCAGGCGCGGCGTGTCGAGAACGGGCGGGGACGAGACGGGTGGCACGGCGCTGAATGTCATCGGGCGTTCCATGAGGGAAAGCGGCACGGTTGCCGCGCTTGGGCTCCGTACGATACCGCGTAAACGGCGAGCGGGGCGCAATGCCCCGCCCGCATCGGGGCATGACGTGCGATCGTGCCCGTCCCGTAGGGTCGTTACTTGCGGCTTTTCAGGAAGGAACGCCCTTCGGCCGTGATCGACGCGCCGGAACGGCCGTGCACGGGATGGCTGACGAACCCGGCGCTGACGAGTTCCCGCGCGACCGACCAGCCGAGCGCCGGCGCATCGCGGCCGTAGCGAACATCGGCGAGGCGTTCGAGCGCCCAGATCGCGGAGGCCGACAGGTTGGGGGTATTGGACGTGAGATTGTCGTTCATCGCTTCCTCGGGAAATGGCGTTTCGGGATGGACGGCGCGTGGCCGCGGGATCGGCGGCGCAAGCGTCAGCCTGCTTGCAGCAACGGCAACAGCGCCTGCAGCGCCGCTTCCTCGTCGGGGCCGGTGGCGAGCACCTGGACCGACGTGCCGCCGTGAACCTGCAGCGACGCGATCGCGCCGCTGTCTTTTGCGTTGCTGCCGTGCCCGTTCGCGATCAGCTGGATATCGCTGTCGAAACGGCGTGCCGCGTCGACGGTCGCGTCGCGCGCGGCGCGGCCTCGATTGCGGTTCCATGCGGGGCCGATTTGAACGTACACGACAGTTGCCACGATGCTGGAAAGCCTCCGGACAGGTGGACGGGGCGGCGCGCGACCTGCACGGTGGCGCGCGTGTTGCGGACATCGGGCGGCCGGCATGTCACGATTTCCCGCAGGGTCGCGGGGCGCCGGCCGGGCGGAGTGCGCGCGCCATTCGGCGCGAACATGCCGACATCCGCTGCGAAGGCGCATTCAAGTGCGCGGATTGTCGGGAAGTGGGTGATTATAATGCATCGGGCATATCATGTGAATTGTATTATAATGCCGTGTGCGCCTCTGGCGGCCCGTGGCACTGCCGGCGGCCGCATGGCGGCGCATCCGGGCATGCAACCTGCTCGCCCGGCATCGTCGATCGACCCGAACCTCTCCCCGAATGGAAGCTGCAATGAATGCCCCCGCCTGCCCGCAATGCGCGATGGAGAACACTTACCCGGATGGCACACTGACCGTGTGCGCGGACTGCGGCCATGAATGGTCGGCCGACGCCGGCGCCGAGGCCGGCGACGAACCGGCGGGCGACGTCGTCAAGGACGCCAACGGCAACGTGCTGTCGGACGGCGATTCGGTCGTGCTGATCAAGGACCTGCGCGTGAAGGGTTCGTCGATCACGCTGAAAATGGGCACCAAGGTCAAGAGCATCCGGCTCGTTGGCGGCGATCATGAAGTCGACTGCAAGACCGACATGGGCGGCTTCATGCTGAAGGCGTGCTATCTGAAGAAGGTCTGAGCGCACGGTTCAGGCAGCCGCTGCAGCCGCGTTTTCATCCGCCGCATTTCCAGCCGATTACCCGCACATGGCCGAGGATCGAACTTCCTACGACGCGTTCGTCAGGTTCCTGGCGACGCCGCTGAACGACGGCCGGCCGTTCGTGCTGGAGACGCAGCACGCGGTCTCGCTGCACTTCGATCATTTCGGCACCCAGAGCTTCATGTCGCTGCGCGATCCGGTGCGGCTCGCGCTCGGCTATACGCGCGTGATGATGGGTTTCCTGCTGTTGCAGGCCGAGCCGGCGCACATCTGCATGCTCGGGCTCGGCGGCGGGTCGCTCGCGAAGTACTGCTACCGCTACCTGCCGGGCACGACGCTCGACGCGGTCGAGATCAATCCGGACGTGATCGCGCTGCGCGACGTGTTCAGGATTCCTGCCGATGATGCGCGTTTTCGCGTGGTGTGCGCGGACGGCGCGGATCATCTCGAGCGGGCGGACGTCCGGACGGACGTGATCCTGCACGATGCGTTCGTCGCCGACGGGAGGCGCGGGCGCTGTACGGGCGGCACATTTCTCGATATGTGCCGCGCGCGCCTGAGCGAATCCGGCGTGCTCGCGATCAACTTCATGGACGACGATCCGGCCTTGCCGGAGCACCTCGAGCAACTGCGATCGGTATTCGGTTCGTCGTATGCGCTGGTGCCGTGTGGCGACGACAACAACTTCGTTGCATTCGCGTGGAAGGACGGCAGCCGGCTGCCGTCGTTGCGTATCCTGCTGGAGCGGGCGCTCGCCTGCCCGCAGGCCGGCGAACTGAAGCTTGCTGCCACCGCGCGGCGCATGAAGCACGGCGAGGGCATCGATCCGCGGCGGCTGGTGTGGCGTGCGCAATCGCACGAACGTTGGGAGATCGGCGCGTAACGGTGCCGGGGTGCCGGGGGTACCCGGCCGGCGCCGCGCGGCCTTGACGGCCGCGCTTACTTCACGCGCTTGCCGATCGCGCTGCGGGTCTTGTACGTGACGCCGTGCCGGTTGAGATATTCGCGGATCAACTGCCGGACGACTTGCGACGGCGTAAGATCCTGCTCCGCGCAGAGCATCTCGAAGGCTTCCTTCTTCGCGGGATCGATCAGGACGGTCAGGCGGGCGGTTTTCGTTTCCATGACGGGGCGAGGGTGGTCGGTATGTTAATCAAATTATAATCGATCCGCTTTCGGCGCTACCGCGCACGCACCGCGCGCACTGCCCGTGGCGCACCATCAGCGTTGGCTGCGCAGCAGCGCGAGCAGGTCGTCGATCACCGGCACGATGGCGAGCGTGACGAGCACCGCGGCGAGCGGCACCGTCGACACGTAGCCCACATGCTTGAAGCCGATGGCGCCGGCCAGGCCGCCGACGAAGAACGACGCGAGCATCGTCGCGTGTATCCGCAGTTTCGAACGGTTGGCGATTACCGCGTGCGCGTCGACGTCGATGGCCGAGCGGTTCCAGTAGAACAGCTTCCCGAGCTCGATGCCGAGGTCGGTCACGATGCCCGTGATGTGCGTCGTGCGGATTTCCGCGCCGGACAGCTTCGTGATCGTCGCGTTCTGCAGCCCCATGATGAAGCACAGCAGCGTCACGGTCACCGGCACGAAGAACGTTTCCCACAGCGCGAGGTGGCTGCCGAGCAGACCGAACAGCAACAGCAGCGCGGCTTCGACCAGCAGCGGCAGCATGAACTGGCTGTGCAGGCCCCGGCGGCGCCCCCAGTTGACGAGGATCGCCGAGCAACTGGCGCCGATCAGGAACGACCCCAGCGAGCTGATGCCGGCGAGCGCGAGCCGCACGTCGCCGAGCGCCGTCTGGTCGGCGATCGCTGACACGATGCCGCTCATGTGCGACGTGTATTGCTTGACCGCGAGAAAGCCGCCGGCATTGGCCGCGCCGGCGACGAACGCGAGCGAAAACCCGAGCTGGCGGTTCGCGGTCGCGCTGCGGTGTTTTCCCGTCAGGTTTCGAAAGTACTGCGCTGGCATAAGGGCTTCGCTCGATCGTCGCGGATTCGCGGGCACAGGCGGAAAACCGGTGCCGGGCGGCGTGACGGGCACGCGGCTTGCACCGGATACCGGGCTGTCGAATCATGTGATGAACATGATAATGTCATTATCATACCCTGTTGGCCGGATGGTGCTTTCAGTACAATGGTGCAATGCGCCACCGGCCGGCTGTTTCGCCGCTGCGCGGCGCGCGCCTGCGATTTCCTTCTGCCCACCGCTTCATGACCCCGATCAAGTTCATCCTTCGCTACACGGCGATCCCGTTCACGGCCATCGTCGCCGTGGTGATCTGGACTGTCATACCATCGTCGAAAGAGATCGATGCGAGACAATACGCGGCGCTGTCGCGCGCGTACGCGAGTTTCCCGCTGCCGTTTAGGCGCGAGATCTCGGACACGATGGCGCACGGCACGATCAACGACCGGCGCTACCAGGCGCTGGTGCGCGATTCGCTGGGCAATGGCGTCGCGCTGGACTGGCCGGCGTCGGGCGTCGGCGGAGTCGCCGACGAGCGGCAAAAACTGGCCGAACTGATTCAGGCCGATTCGGATCTTCAAAGGCAACGGCAATGAAAACCCTGCTGGTTTCTGTGGCATTCGCGATGATCATCGCGAGCCTGATCTTCGCGCTGTACTTCATGAATCACGATCGCGGCAAGTCCAAGCGGATGGCGTGGTCGCTCGCCGCGCGCGTCGGGTTGTCGGTCACGCTGTTCCTGTCGCTGCTGATCGCGTACAAGCTCGGCTGGATCGAGCCGACCGGGTTGCCGATCGGGCGCTGACGCGCGGTTGCCGCGCCGGGCGGTTCGATTCCGCGTGATCGCGCCGAAGCGGACTTGACGGCGAGCACCGGTGGTCGATCAGCCCGACGAGGCGGTTCGACCGGGGCAGGCAACCGTCATGCGAGCGCGGTGAGCGTCGGCGCGGTAGCCGTGCCGCCGGGCAGCGTGGGCAGTGCATCGAGAAGCGACGCGGTATACGGGTGCGACGGCGCGTCGAATACCTGCGTGACCGGCCCGCTTTCGACCACGCGGCCGCGTCGCATCACGAGAATCCGGTCGGCCACGTGATGCACCACGCCCAGGTCATGCGAGATGAACAGCATCGCGGTGCCGTGTTCGGCCTGCAGATCGGCGAGCAGGTCGAGCACTTGCGCCTGGATCGACACGTCGAGCGCGCTGACCGGTTCGTCCGCGACGAGCAGCGCCGGGTTGGACGCGAACGCGCGCGCGATCGCGACGCGCTGGCGCTGGCCGCCGGACAATTCGCGCGGATAACGGTCGAGGCACGCCGCACCGAGCTGCACTTCGTCGAGCAGTTGCAGCACGCGGCGGCGGCGCGCGTCGCCGTGGAGTCCGACCACCTCGAGCCCTTCGCCGATGATCCGGCCGACCGAATAGCGCGGATCGAACGAACTGTACGGGTCCTGGGCGATCAGTTGCAGCCGCGCACGGCGGGTGCGCCGCGCGGCTTCGGGGATGCCGCTCCATGGCTGGCTGTCGAGCGTGACGGTGCCGGCGTCGGGTTCGACGAGCCCGAGCACGATCCGCGCGACCGTCGATTTGCCGGAACCGGATTCACCGACGATGCCGAGCGTCTCGCCGCGCGCGAGCGAGAACGACACGCCGTCGACGGCGGCCGGCGCATCGCGGCCGCCGTAGCGCTTCGTCAGCGCGTCCACGGCCAGCACCGGTGCCTGCGCGTCGATGCGCTTCGGCGGCAGCGGCACGCGTTCGGCGGTCGCCAGCCGGAACCCGCGCGACGCGGCGGTGGGAATCGCCGCGAGCAATGCACGCGTGTACGGATGCGCCGGTGCGCTCAGCACGTCGCGTGCCGGCCCCTGTTCGACGACCTGGCCCGCGCGCATCACGAGCACGCGGTCGGCCAGCTCCGCGACGACCGCGAGGTCGTGGCTGATCAGCAGGATCGCGTCGCCGGCGTCCCGGCGCGCACGCAGCAGCGACAGGATCTGGCGTTGCACGGTCATGTCCAGCGCCGTGGTCGGCTCGTCGGCGATGAGCAGCGACGCGCCGCCCGCGATCGCGGTGCCGATCAGCACGCGCTGCCGCAAGCCGCCCGACAACTGATGCGGATACTGCGGCAGCCGCCGCTCGGGATCGTCGATGCCGACCGAGCGCAGCAGGTCGGCGCTGCGCGCGGCGACATCGCGCCGGCGCGTATCGTGCAACGCCTCCGCGACGAGGTCGCGCACGCGCCACAGCGGGTCGAGCGACACCAGCGCGTCCTGCAGCACGTAGCCGATCCGGCGGCCGCGTATCGCGCGCCAGTCGCGCTCGCGATGGCCGCGCGCATCGATGCCGGCGATCTCGAACCGGTCGGCGTCGATCACCGCGTGCGGGCCGTTCAGCCCGACCAGACTGCGCGCGGTGACCGACTTGCCGGAGCCCGATTCGCCGACGAGCGCGACGCATTCGCCGGCATGCACGGCAAGGTCGAGCGGGCCGACGACGGGCTGCGTTCCTCGCGGGCCGCGAAACCCGATCGTCAGGCGCTCGATGCGGGCCAGCGGCGCGGCGGATGAGGTCGTTGCGCGCGCAACGGTATAGGGCGTGCTCATGCCGCCTCCCGATGTTCGAAGCGCGCCTGCCAGTAGCCGCCGAGCGCGTTCACCGCGATCACGGCCGCGGTGATCGCGAGGCCGGGCCATACGGCGATCCACCACGCGTTGTACAGATAGTTGCGGCCCTCGGCGAGCATCAATCCCCATTCCGCGGCGGGCGGCTGCGGTCCCATCCCCAGGAAGCTCAGTCCCGACGTGCCGATGATCGCGGTGCCCATCCCGATCGTCGCGAGTACCGGTACCTGCGCGATCGCATGCGGCAACACGTGCCGCCACACCAGCACCGCCGGCGCGAGGCCGAGCGTGCGCGCGTGTTCGACATAGCCGGATGCCGCGACGACGAAGGTCTGTGCCCGCACCACGCGTGCGAAGCGCGGCACCGACGCGACGCCGAGCGCGAACACGAGGTTGACTGCGCCGGGGCCGGTGAACGAGATCAGCATCAGCGCGAGCAGCAGGTCGGGAAACGCGGACACGACGTCGAGCACGCGCGTGATCAGTTCGTCGAGCCAGCCGCGCGCGAGGCCGGCGAACAGCCCGAGCGCGGTGCCGAACAGCGTCGCGACGCCGATCGCGGCCGCGCTGATCGACAGCGAGTAGCGGGCGCCGTACACCACCCGCGAGAAGATGTCGCGGCCGAGCTGATCGGTGCCGAGCCAGTGCTCGGCGCTGCTGCCGAGCTGCGCGGATAGCGGATCGGCCGCCAGCGGGTCGTAGTGCGCGAGCCAGCCCGGTGCGACGACGGCGATCGCGTTCAGCAGCAGATAGACGGCGGCGAGCGCGAGGCCCGGATGGCGGCGCAGCCAGCCGGCGGCGGCGAATGTCGCGGGCGGGCGCAACGTGAAGTCGATGGGCGTGGACATCGAAGTTTCCGGTTCAACGCGCTGCGCGGCGATCGCGCAGGCGGGGATCGATCAGCAGGTACAGCAGGTCGACGGCCGTGCTGAGCGCGACATAGATGGCCGCCGACAGGATCGCGATCGCGAGGATCACCGGCATGTCTTTCGACAGCACCGCGTCGACCGTCACCTTGCCGAGGCCGGGCCGGCCGAACACCTGCTCGGTGATCACCGCGCCGCTCAGCAGGCCGCCGACGAGCCAGCCGGCGAGCGTGACGGCCGGCAGCGCCGCGTGGCGCAGCGCATGGCGCACGCGCAGCGCGAGTCCGCCGATACCCCACGAACGTACCGTCAGCGCGTACGGCTCGTCGAGCGCGCGCTCGATGCCTTGCCGCAGTACGCGGCCGATCACCGCGCCCTGCGCGAGCCCGAGCGACAGCGCGGGCAGGACGAGCGACGCGAAGCCGCGATCGCCGGCTACCGGGAACAGCTTCAGCGTAAAGCTGAACACGAACAGCAGCATGATGCCGAGCCAGAACGACGGCGTCGACGCGAGCAGCAGTTCGACGCCCGACGCGGCGCGGCCGGCCCAGCGGCGGCCGGCGGTCAGCACCGCGAGGCCGACCGCGAACACGATCGTCACCACCAGCGCCGCGCCCGTCAGTTTCAGCGTCGGCCACAGCTGGCCGAGCACGAGCGGCGCGACGTCGGTGTTCAGAATGTACGAGCGGCCGAACTCGCCGTGCAGCACGCGCCACAGGTAATGCACGTATTGCAGCGCAAGCGGCTCGTCGAGCCCCCATTCCTGGCGGATCGCGGCTTCGATCTCCGGCGTGCTCAACTGCTCGCCGATCAGGATGCTGACGATATCGCCCGGCGCGAGATGCACGGCGGCGAACGACAGCGTCACCGCGGCCCACAGCACGAGCGCGCCGGTGGCGAGCCGCGTCGCGATCGGCGAACGCAGCCAGCGGCGCCATGCGGCCGGCGGCGCAGCGGCAGGCCGCGCGTCCGGGACGGAGACGAAAGCGGACGACGGACGGTTCATGGTCGATTCTCCTGTCGGGGCGGCGCGATGGGCGATGCGAAGCAGGCCGGCAAGCGTCGGCTTACTTCTTCACCCACACGTCGTACGGGTTCTCGGGCATCTGCGCGAACGAGCGGAAGCGCAGGCCCTGGACCGCCTTCGCGGCGGCGATCTGGTCTTCCGGCTCGTACAGCGGCAGCGCGTACGCCTGCTCGTTGATCGCGAAGTGCTGCAGCTCGCCGTACAGCTTCTTGCGCTCGGCGACGTTCTGCGTGCGCGCGGCCGCCTGCAGCCAGCGCGTCAGCTCGGGCGCCGCCGCACGGCTGTAGTTCAGCGCGCCGCCGCGATCGACGGGCAGGTAGTGGCCTTCGATATCGATACCGTCCGGCGGCGTGTTCGAGTTCGCGATCGAGCCGAACTTGCCGCTCTTGCGCGCCTCGACGTACGTGCCGTCGTCGACGTACTGGATCTTCAGGTCCACGCCGAGTCGTTGCCGCGCTTGCGCCTGCAGCGCCTGCAGCAGCACGTCGCGCTGGTCGCGCACGGTCGCCTGCGCCTGGACGACCGCGATCGTCAGCCGCTCGCCGTTCTTCGTGCGGAAGCCGCCGCTGTCGCGTGCGCTCCAGCCGGCTTCGTCGAGCAGCTGGTTCGCGAGCTTCGGGTTGTTGCCGTAGGTCTTTTCGATCGACGCGTCGTAGAACGGATCGATCGGCGACGTGATGCCCCATGCGCGCGTGCGCTCGCCGCGGTAGATCGATTGCACGATGCCGGTCGTGTCGAGCCCTTCGAGCAGCGCGCGGCGCACCTTCACGTCCTGCGTCGGGCCGTAGCCGACGTTCAGGAACAGCGAGTACGGCGTGCCGGTGTTGAGCGCGCGGCGGTAGGTGAAATCGGCGTTCTTGCGGATCAGCGCGGCGTCGTTGCCGGACACGCCCTCGATCACGTCGACCTGGCCGGACAGCAGCGCGCCGGTGCGGACCGACGATTCGGGCAGGAACCGGTAGACGACCCGGTCGAGATACGCGGGGCCCTGGTGGCCGGCGGTCGGCGGCGCCCAGCGATAGTCGGGATTCTTCGCGAACTCGATTTCCTGGCCCTTCACGTAGCGGCGCAGGATGAACGGGCCGGTGCCCGCGATGTCGGGGCCGCCCGATTTCAGGCCGGGCCGGTCGAACGCGTTCGGCGACAGCAGCGGCAGCCGGCCGGCGAACGTCAGGAACGGCGCATACGGCGCGTCGAGCGTGATGACGACCGTGTGCTCGTCCGGCGTCTTGACGTCGGCGACGTGCGAGATCAGCCGCGCGAGCTGGCTGCCGGCCGCATACGACAATTCGCGCGCATTCAGGAAATTGCGGGCGACGGCCTTCGCGTCGAACGGCGCGCCGTCGGTGAATTTCACGCCGTCGCGCAGCGTGAACGTATAGGTCTTGCCGTCGGCGGAGATCTTGTAGCCGGTCGCGAGCCACGGCACGTAGCTGCCGTCGGGCTTCTGCGCGAGCAGGCTTTCGTACGCGTTGCGCAGCAGCAGCTCGACCTTGTCCTGGCCGTTCAGTTGCGGGTTCAGCGTACGGGGCTCGGTTTCGACGCCCCAGGTCAGCGTGCCGCCCGCGACGGGCGCGCCCTGGGCGAAAGCCGCATGCGGCAGCGCGAGCGCGAGCAACAGCGCAGCCGATACGGTGCGGCGCGACGCGCGCAGCGCGGAATCCGGAAATGCGAATGTCATGCGAGAAAGCCTTTTACGAGGTGGATAGCGGTGGATGCGGTTCGCTTAGTCGCGCGGCACGTCACTTCATGCGTTCGCGTGGATGCGCTCGTGGTCCCGGGCGGTATCGTCCGCTGTCGGGGCCGGATAGAGATCCGGGATCAGGATTTTTCTCAGCCAGACGAGCGGCGTGCCGAGCGCGTTCGTCGAGCGGTCGAACGGCTGGTAGCCACCGCGCTCGTAGTACGACTGCAACCACGGATGGTTGGTCGCGGTCGCGAGGTACGTTGCAGGCGCCTTGATTTGCGACGCCAGGAACCGCGTCTCGACGTGCGCGATCAGTGCGTTTCCGAATCCTTGTCGCTTGAACGCGGGGGCGACCGCGAACCAGTGCAGGAACGGATAGGGCGTGCGATGGCGTTCGCCGGACACCCACGGAAACCGCACGGTCAACGTGGCCGCGAGCGTCGTGCGGCCGTCGGGTGTCGCGTGTTCGAGCACGAACGTCGTTTCGCGCGCGACGGTCTGCGCGACGCGTTCGATCGGCGAGCGCGTGATCGTGAAGTGCACGCCCTGCGCGGCGAGCGGCGCGTAGGCGTCCTGCAGCAACGCGTAGACGGCCGGCACGTCGTCCGCGCCGGCGATGCGGATCGTATCGGTCATGGCGCGGTGCCTTCGAAGTCCGGTTGATGCGTGGTCGTGCGCGCGTGCGGGGCTCGCGCGTTCGATCCGCCGAGCGTGTCGCGCGCCGCCGCGGTGTCGTGATCGTCGTCGGCAGGGACGCCGGCGAGCAACCGCAGCGACGCAATCCGCGGCGCGGCATCGGCGACCGGCGTGTCGACGACGAATTCGGCAATCCCGTGACGACGATGCAATGCGTCGAACTCGCGCAGCACGTCGTCGCGCGTGCCGTGCACGATCCGCGTTTCGCGCGGCTCGATCCGGTGCGGGCCGCCGCCGGCCTGACGAATGTATGCATGCGCCTGTTCGAGGCTGCCGACGTTGACGCCGGGTGTGTCGCCCACCTGCACGCGAAAGCCCTGATGTCCGCTCGCGAGTTGCGCCGCCGCGTCGCGGGTGTCGGCGACGATCGCGGAGACGGCCAGCAGCGGCGTGCGGCCGCCCGACGCCTGGCGATAAGTGTCGAACGTGCGTTCCAGATCCGTCGCGGAGGCATTCAGGTGCGACGCGTAGACGAACGCCCAGCCGAGCCGCGCGGCGAGCGCGGCGCTTTCCGCGCTCGCGCCGAGCAGGAACGGTTGCGCGGGCTCGGGCGGGCGTGGCGTCGCATGCAGCGTAGCGCCACCATCCTGGCCGGCTGCATCGGCTGTCGCATCGTCACCCTTGAGATGGCGATTCAACTCGTCGGCCAGATCGGCGAACGACGCGCGCCGCGCCGGATCGTAGCCGGCCTGCAGCACACGCGTCGACAGCGGCAGGCCGCCCGGCGCCTTGCCGATGCCGAGATCGACGCGACCGGGCGCGAGCGACGCGAGCAGGTTGAAGTTTTCCGCGATCTTGTATGGACTGTAGTGCTGCAGCATCACGCCGCCCGATCCGACCCGAATGCGTCGCGTATGCGCGAGCACGTGGGCGATCAGGATTTCCGGCGACGGGCACGCGAGCGCGGCGGTGTTGTGATGTTCGGCGAGCCAGTAGCGGTGATAGCCGGCCGTATCGGCGAAGCGTGCGAGCGATACGCTGCGCGCCAGTGCGTCGGCGGCGGTTTCTCCAGGTGCGGCGGGGCTCTTGTCGAGCACGCTCAAGCGGAACGGCAGCGCGGACAAAGCGGACAAATCGAAGTGGGAACGGAGGGCGTCGAACGTCATGATGATGCGATCGGCGCGGGTCGAAACGGCCTGATCAACGGATTTTGCATGCCGAATTATTTTGCGTCGACGTTCGCACGGTCAAACAATCAAGAAGAATATCGAAAGCCGAAAATATTCGTTCCGGCCGCCCGGGGGGCTTGCGCTATGGTCGTTGGCTGCGCGCCTCGCGGCGCGTGCGTGGAGCCTGCCCGACGATCCGACGCGCGTACGCTCGCCGTCGCGCTGTTCGCGGGCACGCTCCGATTCTCCGATCGAACGGAATCACGAGGAATGCGAATGAACCAGCAACGCGAACGACGTAAGGCCCTCACGGCGACCGGAGCCGCGTCATGAGTGGCGCACGCAGACGGCTGAAGACGCTCGTCGGCGCGGCGAGCGTGCTCTACGCGCCCGGCGATGCGGATGTCGCACAGGGCGTGCGGCGCGCGGCGTCGCTCGCGCGCAAGGCGGAAGCCGAGAAGATCACCGGCCTCTTTACCGCCGACCTGTTGCAGGCCGATGCGGCGGGCCTCGCCGGGACCACCGGCAGCCAGGAGCCGATCGTCGCGCTGGCGGCGCTGAGCCAGGCGACATCGGCCATCGGGCTCGTCGCGACTGTGTCGACGACATATCACCATCCATACAACCTCGCACGGCTGATCGGCACGCTCGATCACGTGAGCGGCGGCCGCGCCGCGTGGAACGCGGTCACGTCGTCGGTCGGCGAGGAGAATTTCGGCGATGCCGCGTTGCCCGACCCGGAGCAGCGTTATGCGCGCGCGGCCGAATTCGTCGAAGTCGTCAACGCGCTGTTCGACGCGAACGATCCGCGCGCGACGCGGCGCGGGCCGGGCGGCGGCATCTCGGTCGATCCGTTGAAGCTCGGCGCGATCGACTATCGCGGCGCGCATTTCCAGGTCCAAGGGCCGCTGAACGTGCCGCCGTCGCCGCAACGGCGGCCGGTGCTGTTCCAGGCGGGGCAGTCGGCAAGCGGCGTGGCGCTCGGCGCGCGGTATGCGGAAGTCGTCTACACGTCGCAGCCGACGCTCGACGATGCGCGCCTGTTCGTCGCCGAGCTGCACCGGCAGGCGGCCGCATTCGGCCGCGGCGACCGGCCGCCGCTCGTGATGAACTCGTTTCATTCGGTGATCGGCGAATCCGATGCCGACGTCGCGCGGCGCTTGCGCGACAAGCATGAACGCATCGACTACGAGCAGGGCAGGTTGAAGCTCGCCGACATGCTGGGCGGCGGCGTCGACCTGAGCGGCCTGCCGCTCGACCAGCCGTTGCCGTCATCGCTGCTGCCGGCGATCGACAGCGTGCACCGTCGGCGCGGACGCGTGGCGATCTTCGTCGGCTACGCGCGCCAGCGGCTGATGCTGCGCGAGCTGATCATCCGCGCGCAGGAGACCGGCCACTGGTTCGTCGCCGGCACGCCGGAGCAGCTCGCCGACGCGATCGAGACGCGTTATCGCGCGGGGCTCGTCGACGTGCTGTCGCTGCACGGGCTCGGCCAGCCGGACCAGGAGGACCTGCTGCTCAACGGCTTGCTGCCCGAATTGCGGCGGCGCGATCTGCTCGATACCGACTATGTGGGCGGCGATTTCCGCGCGAATCTGGAACTGCCGGCGTTGCGGCGCGAGGCCGTGGCGGCGTGAGCGGATGACCCGCGTACCGGGCGAGGCCGTTGGCCGGTGCGCGGTTCGGCGCATATCGCGCGATCAGATATCCATCGCAAAAATAACCATTTGGTACACGCTTCGGCGCGCATTACAGTCACGCCTCCTGCCGGCTGCCACGCCGGTCGTTCCGACGTTATTTCAGAAATGCGCCACATGAATCGTTTGATGCGTTCCAGGGTCCGCCGTGTCGCGGCCGCGCTGTTCGTGCTCGGCCTTGCGCCGATTTCCCATGCGGCCCAGCCGACGTTGCGCGTCGGCATCGACGCCGAGTCGTACCCGCCGTTCTTTTCGAAAGATGCCGGCGGCAAGTGGAAGGGGTGGGAAATCGACGTGCTCGATGCCGCGTGCGGCAAGCTGAACGTACGGTGCGAGCTCACCGACATTGCGTGGGACGGCCTGATTCCGGCGTTGCAGAACCACAAGATCGACGTGATCTGGTCGTCGATGACGATCACCGGCGAGCGGCAGAAAGCCATCGATTTCAGCCGTGCTTATTACGAATCGCCGACGGTGTTCGTCGGCGCGAAAAGCGACCGGCGCCGCGTCGACTGCGCGGTGCCCGCGACCTTCAAGGGCAGCGTGATCGGCGTCGAGGCCGGCACCAACTTCTCGGCGTTCCTCGATGCCCGCTTCAAGCAGGACGCGCAGATCAAGGCGTTCGACAAGTTCGACAATGCGCTCGCGGATCTGGTGTCCGGCCGCGTCGACTACGTGCAGGAAGGCAAGGGGCTGTTCACTGCGTTCCTTGCGTCGCGCGACGGCAAGGACTTCGAGGTCAAGGCCACGTGCGCGGACAATCCGGTGCTGGGCCTCGGCATCGGCGCGGGCGTGCGCCGTGGCGATGCGCTGCGCGGCAAGCTGTCGACCGCGATCGCGCAATTGCAGCGGGACGGCACGTGGGATGCGATCACCGCCCGCTATCCGAACCTGAAGGGCACGATCGAGAAGGGTCGTTGAGCGCATGGCCGCGGACGATTCGCTGCTCGCGTTGCTCGCCTTCGGCGACGGCGGGTATGGCCGCGTGTTCGCGGGCGCGTTCGTGCTGACGTTCGGCGTCGCGGCCGCGTCGTTCTGCACCGGCGTGCTGCTCGGCATCGCAGGCGCGCTCGGCAAGCTGTCGCGATACGCGGCGCTCGTGTGGCTGGCGCGGCTCTACACGATGCTCGTGCGCGCGCTGCCGGAGCTGTTGTGCCTGCTGCTCGCGTTCTACGCGGTCGCACCGGCCATCGAGAACGCGCTGCGCGGCAGCGGCATCGTCTCCGGCGACTTCGCGTTCGACCCGTTCGTCGTCGCCGCGCTGTCGCTCGGTTTCATCCAGGGTGCGTATCTCACCGACATCTTCCGCGCGGCGCTCCTCAACGTGCCGGTCGGCCAGATCGAAGCCGCGCACGCGTACGGGATGACGCCCTGGCAGACGTTCACGCGCATCCGGCTCCCGGCCGCGGCGCGGCTCGCGCTGCCGGGCGTCGGCAACGTGTGGCTGAACGCGACCAAGGACGCGTCGTTCATCAGCGTGCTCGGATCGTTCACGGATCTGCTGAAGGCGAGCCAGCTCGCGGCCGGTGCGACGCGGCACTACGTATTCTTCTATCTGGTCACGGCCGCGCTGTTCCTGCTGCTGAGCATCACGTCGACCGGCATTTTCGCGGTGCTCGAGCGGCATGCGAACCGCGGCACGAGGCGCGCGACGACATGATCTTCTCGCTGCCGTTCCTGCTCGACACGGTGATGCCGAAGCTGCTCGCCGCGGTGCCGACGACGCTCGCGCTGACGCTCGTATCGGGTGCGGCCAGCGTGCTGCTGGGCGTGCCGCTCGCGCTTGCCGCCGGTGCGCGCCATACGCCGCTGCGCTGGTCCGCGCGCGGCTGGCTGATGCTGATCCGCGGCACGCCGCTCCTGGTTCAGCTTTATCTGCTGTACTACGGATTCGGGCAGATCGTCCCGCGCGAATGGATGCGCGACAGCTGGGCGTCGCCGCTGCTGCGCGACGCGTTCTGGTACGCGATCGTCGCGCTGAGCGTGAACGAGAGCGCGTACGTCGCGACGATCCTGCGCGGCGCGATCGCCGGCGTGCCGGCCGGCGAGATCGAGGCCGGCCACGCATACGGGATGACGCGCCTGCAGGTGCTGCGCCGCATCGTCGGCCCGCGTGCGTGGCGGCTTGCGCTGCCCGCGCTCACCGGCGAGGCCATCCTGCTGCTGAAATCGACCGTCCTCGCGTCGACCGTGACCGTGTTCGACGTGATGGGCACGGCCAATACGCTGCGCTTCGAGACGTTGCGCGTGTACGAACCGCTGGCCGGTGCGGCGATCGTCTATGTCGTGCTGGTCGCGTTGCTGACCATTCCTGCCGCCCGTCTCGAGCAGCGCATCAATCGCTACCTGACGCGCCAGCCCGACGAACGCGTGCCTGCCCGGCGCCGCCGCGCGTCGTCGGGCGCGTGGGCGGCACCCAACTGATTCCTGCCTTGGTACCGATTTCGACGATGTCCGATCCTCGCCCCTTGCTGTTTTCCCTGTATGAACAAGCCAGCGTCGGCTGCGGCGGCGCGCCGAGCCTGTGGACTCATCCGGCCGACGAGCGGCTGCGCGCGAATACCCTTGCGTTCTGGTCGAACCTCGCGCGCACGGCCGAGCAGGCCGAGCTCGACATGCTGTTCTTCGCGGACGTGCTCGGCCTGTACGACGTCTATGGCGGGTCGGCCGACGCGGCGGTGCAGTGGGCGGTCGAGGCGCCCGCGAACGATCCGATGATGCTGATTCCGGCGCTCGTCGCCCAGACCGAACGGCTCGCGTTCGGGGTGACGGCGAGCACGACCTACGAGCATCCGTTCGCGCTCGCGCGCCGCTTCAGCACGCTCGATCACCTGAGCAACGGCCGGATCGGCTGGAACATCGTGACGTCCTACCTGACGAGCGCGGCGCGCAACTTCGGGCTCGACCAGATGATCGGCCATGACGAACGCTACGCACGCGCCGAGGAATTTCTCGACGTCGTGTACAAGCTGTGGGAAGGAAGCTGGGCGGACGACGCGGTCGTCGCCGACAAGCACGCGCCGCGCTATGCGCGTGGCGACCGCGTGCGGCCGATCGCGCACGAAGGCGCGTACTATCGCGTGCAGGGGCCGCACGTGTGCGCGCCGTCGCCGCAGCGCTCGCCCGTGCTGATCCAGGCCGGCTGGTCGGGGCGCGGGCGCGCGTTCGCGGCGAAGCACGCGGAGGTGGTGTTCGTCGCGAAATCGAATCCGCACGAGATTCGCGCGGGCCTCGACGAGATTCGGCGGCTCGCGGCCGAACGCGGCCGCGCGGCGGACGACGTGAAGTCGCTGACGGTGCTGCGGATCGTGACGGCGCGCTCGTCGAGCGACGCGAAGGAGAAGTATCACTCGCTGCAGCAGCACTATCACCAGCACGCGCAACTCGTCAGCTATGCGGGCGACACCGGCATCGACATCGACCGCTATGCGGACGACGAACCGCTGACGACGCAGACGGAAGGCCTGACGTCCTACGTGATGCGGCCGGACGGCAGCGGCAAGCCGCTCACCGCCGGCGACGTGCGGCGCAAGTTCGCGAGCGTCACGCGCGGCACGGACCTGATCCTCGTCGGCGCGCCGGACGAAGTCGCGGACCAGCTTGCCGAGCATGCGCGGCAGTCGACGACGAGCGGCTACATGCTCAATCCGCTGATCAGCCCGGGCACGCTCGACGATTTCGCCGAACTGATCGTGCCGGAACTGAAGAAGCGCGGCCTGTACCGGACGACGCCGGCGAGCGGTACCTTCCGTTCACGGCTGGGCGGCCGCGATCGCCTGCCGGACACGGCTTATGGCGCGTCGTTCCGGTTTCCCGTGCCGGAAGCGGGCTGACCAACCGATCAATGCCGAACGACTTTCATCGGAGTGGCGTGACATGATCGATGACATACTGTTCCTGCCGCAACTGCATCGTGCCGACCGGAATCTTCCGGCATGAATAGCGCGACGAACGAAACCATGGAGGCGACGCGGCGCGAAGCTCGACCCCATCGATCGGCATTGCCGCCCGTCCTGAGCGCCGCGGGCATCGCGAAACGCTTCGACGCGACCGTCGCGCTGGCGGCGCTCGACCTGTCGATCGGCGCCGGCGAAGTCGTCGCGCTGATGGGCGCGAACGGCGCGGGCAAGTCGACTTTCGTCAAGATCCTGAGCGGCGCGCTGCAAGCGGACGGCGGCACGCTGACGCTGCGCGGCGAACCGTATCGGCCGGCGTCGCCGCACGTGGCCAAGCGGCTCAGCGTCGCGACCGTGTACCAGTCGGTGGCTGACGCCGTCGTGCCGACGCTGTCGATCGCCGACAACCTGCTGCTGGACCGGCTGTGCGACCCGGCCTCGCCATGGCGCGCGCCGCCAGCCGCGCGGCGTGCCGCGGCGCGTTCGTTCGCCGCGCGGGTCGGGCTCGACGTCGATCTGGCGGCGCCGCTCGCCACGCTGTCGCTGGCCGATCAGCAGCGCGTGACTCTGGCCCGTGCGCTGGCCGGCCAGCCGTCGTTGCTGATCCTCGACGAGCCGACCGCCAGCCTGTCGGCGGCGGAGGCCGATCGACTGTTCGAGCTGGTGGATGCGTTGCGCCGCGATGGCGTCGCCATCCTGCTGGTGTCGCATCGGCTCGGCGACTTGCGTCGTATCGCGGATCGCGCGGCGATCGTCCGCGATGGCCGGATCGTCGCGGATCTGGCCGCGCCGATCGATTTCGACGCTGCGGTGGAAACGATGATCGGCCGGCCGTTGCCGCGTACGCGTGCGGTGGCGTCGGAGCGGGTCGCACCGGCCGAATCCGGGCCCGGATCAGGCTTCAGCGTGCGGCAGATCCGGTTGACGCCGACCAGCACGCCGTTCGACCTCGATGTCCGGCGCGGCGAGATCGTCGCGATCGCGGGCCCGGTCGGCGGCGGCAAGTCGCGCTTCGCGCGGACGATCTTCGGCGCGGTGCGGGCGGCCGCCGGCGAGATGACGCTCGACGGCCGGCCGTGGCGGCCACGTTCACCGGCCGATGCGATTCGCGCCGGCGTATTCCTGGCCGGCGAGGATCGCTGGCGCACGTCGCTGTTTCCCGACAGCGTCCCGTTCGCGTCGATCGCGGGCACCATCGGCTTTCCGTTCCTGTCGCGCTGGTTCGCGAGTGGCGCGGTGCGTCGAGCGCGCGAACGCACGGCGGCCGCCGTGGCGATCGCGCGGTTCGGGATTCGTTGCGAGGGGCCGGACGATCGCGTCGCGCACCTGTCCGGCGGCAACCAGCAGAAGGTCGTGCTCGCGCGCTGGCACGCCGAGCCGGCGCGGCTGTTGCTGCTCGATGAACCGTTCCAGGGCATCGATGCGGGCGCGCGCGCCGATATCGTCGATACGCTGCGGCGTCATGCGCATGAGCGCGCGACGATCGTATTCGTCAGCGATCTCGAGGAAGCCGCCGAGATCGCCGATCGTATCGTGCGGTTCGATCGCGCGACGCTCGATGGCCTGCCTCCGACTTCTTCCATCGTGGGTGCCTGCTCATGAAACCCGTGACTTCTTCCGCTGTACGTCAAGCAGCATCCGTCGAACGGTCGTCGCGCCCCGGGCCGGCGCGCATCCGTGATGCGCTCGAGCGGACAGGCATCCTGCTCGTGCTGGCCGTCCTCGTGGTCGTGTTCGCGCTCAAGGAACCCGCGTTCCTGAACCTCGACAATCTGTTCAGCATCCTCCAGGCGGTGTCGATCGTCGCGTTGCTCGGCATCGGCGTGACGGTCACGCTCGCGGCCGGCGGTTTCGACCTGTCGGTCGGCAGCGTGGCCGCGACCGCGCAGATGGCCGCGAGCTACGTGCTGGTCGTCTGGCACGGCAGCACATGGGCGGCCATGTTCGCCTGCGTCGTGCTCGGCGTGGCCGCCGGCTTGTTCAATGGCTTGCTGATCACGCGGCTGCGCGTGCCCGACCAGCTCGCGACGCTCGGCACGCTGTTCCTGCTGGCCGGCCTGCAGTTGATCCCGACCGGCGGCCGCTCGCTCGCGACCGGCTCCGTGCTGCCCGACGGCACGGACGCGACGGGCGTGTTCCCCGACGCGTTCCTTGCGCTCGGCCGGCTGCGCGTGTTCGACGTCGTACCGCTGCCGGTGCTGCTGCTCGCGGCGGTGACGGTGCTGGCCTGCGTCACGATGGAAGCGACGCGCTGGGGCCGCGTGATCTATGCGATCGGCGGCAACGAAACGGCTGCGCGGTTGGCCGGCGCGCCGGCCGCGCGCTACCGTATCGCCGCGTATGTCGTGTCGGGCGCGATCGCATCGTTGGGCGGCGTGCTGATCGCCGCGCGGGTCGGCCGCGGCGACGTGAGTGCGGGACACTCGCTGCTGCTCGACGCGGTGGCCGCCGCGCTGATCGGTTACGCGGTGTGGGGCGCGAAGCGGCCCAACGTGTTCGGCACGGTCGTCGGCGCGGTGTTCGTCGGCGTGCTGCTCAACGGGCTCACGATGCTGAACGCTCCCTACTATATGCAGGACTTCATCAAGGGCGTGCTGCTCGTGCTGGCCCTCGCGTTTACGTTCGGCATCGGTCGCCGGGCGGATGCCCGGGCGTGACGGGTGAGGTCGCCTGGCGGTCGCGCTGGCACGGAAGAGTGCGGAGAATCGGCGGCCTGAACCGTTTGTCATCCAAAGTAATATCGATTGCCGAATCGGTCGGTTTGAGTTCGTGTGCCGTGCTGATAGATTGAGTCGATATCGTCCTGTACGGAGACAGACACGTCATGCGCTCGTTGCTTCGCCGAAAGTCGCGCCTCGAACCGAAACTCGGTGCACTCGTATTGGGCGCCGCGCTCGCGCTCGGTGTGCCCGCGGCACACGCCGGCCCGCTCAAGGGCGCGCCCGCGCCGTTCGACAAGGGCGGCGTGAAGATCGCGCTCGTCAACTACCTGTCGACCGGCGATTTCTTCCAGGCCTACGAAGCCGGCGCGCAGAAGCAGGCACGCGCGCTCGGCATCGATCTGCGCATCTACGAAGGCCGGCAGGACGCGGCCGAGCAGCGCGAGCAGATTCAGCAGGCGATCAGCATCGGCGTGTCCGCGATCATCGTCAATCACGGCTTGCCGGAATCGCTGAAGGACGTCGTTCAGCGCGCGCTCGACAAAGGCATCAAGGTCGTCGCGTTCGACGTCGATCTCGCCAATCCGAAGGTGCCGCAGATCGAGCAGAACGATCGCGACCTCGCGAACCTGCTGCTCGATCAGGCCGTGAAGGACAACGGCGACGCGTTCTCGGCCGGGTACGTGTATGTGGCCGGATTCGCGCCGCTCGATCGCCGCGACGCCGCGTGGCGCGATTTCAAGCGCGCGCACCCGAAGGTGCAGGAAAAGGCGCGCTGGGGCACCGTCGACAATCCGATCGCGCAGTCGGTCGCGAACCAGGCGGCCGCTGCGTACCGTGCGAATCCGGACATTCGCGTCGTGTTCGCGCCGTACGACGAGTTCGCGCGCGGCGCGAAGCTCGCGGCCGACGAGGCCCGGCTGTCGTCGAAAATCCGCATCTACAGCGCGGACGTGTCCACGGCCGACATCGCGGCCATCCGCGCGCCGAACAGCGCGTGGGTCGCGACGGCCGCGACCAATCCGGCGGTCGTCGGCGCGGTGTCGGTGCGGGCCGCGGCGTTGCTGGTCGCCGGGCAAAATCCGGGCGCGCGCATCGCGGTCAAGCCGACGCTGATCACGCGCGACGACCTCGTGAAGAACGACATTCGTACCGTGGCCGAGCTCGGCGCGAAGTTTCCGGCGTTCCGCGCGAGCGACGCGGCGACGGCCGCGTGGATTCCGGCGCTCGACTGATCGCGCTGGCATGCAGCGAACCGATCGGTCGCCTGCGTGCCGCCTACCCATGACTCGACCATGACGACCCTGAACGACTATCTCGCGCAAAAGCGCGATGCGTGGCACGCGAAGCAGCAGGCCGCCCGCAACGATCCCGATTTCAAGGCGACGCCGCTGAAGGCGACCGTGCGCGCGCTTGGCCGCAGCGGCGTGCGCGAGATCCGGATTCGCGATTTCCAGGTGATCAGCGACAGCCCGCCCGATTTCGCGGGCTACAACCTCGGGCCCGCATCGCCGGAGTTGCAGCTCGGCGTGCTCGGCAGTTGCCTCACGCACATCACGTTGATCCAGGCCGCGGAACGGGGGCTGAAGATCGACGCGATCGAAGTCGAAGTCACCGGCGACCAGCATCCGCTCGCGCAGCAGCCGGGGTTCGAGCATGTGCCGGTATTCCCGCACAACCTTCGCTATACGCTGGACATCGTGTCGCCGGAGCCGGCGGATGCCATTCGTGCATTGCATCAGGCGGTCGAGGAGGTGTGCCCGATCTTCAACCTGCTGCGGCTGCCGCAGCACATCGACGGGGAATTGCGGCATACCAGCGGGTGATGCGCCGACGCGTTGTCGCACGGTCGAGTTTTGAATTGAAATCGATCCATTGTGATAAGAATACTTATCCCGATGGTCGTGATGCGAAAGCGTGGCGTTGACGGATTCGCACCATCGCGCGCCCGAGGAGGGCGGTCACGACGCTAGTTTCCCGGTTCCTTCGTCACGTCATGACGATAGGCGCGCGGCGAGCAGCCCACGATGCGCTTGAACGCATGGCCGAACGCGCTATCCGAGTCGTAGCCGAGCCGCTGCGCGATCGCCGAGATCGACGCATTCGAGCGGCGCAGTTCGCGCATCGCCAGCTGTATCCGCCACCTCAGCACGTATTCGAGTGGCCCGAACCCCAGCCGCCGCTTGAAATGCAGCGCGAACGTCGAACGCGACACGTGGCAGCAGGCCGCCAGCGCGTCGACGGTCCAGCGCCGCTCGGGTGCCGCGTGAATCGCGGCCAGCGCCGCGCTGACCCGCGCATCCGCGAACCCGGCCAGCCACCCGACATCGCCGTTCGCGCCGGCGTCCACGTAGCGCCGCAGGATCTGCACCAGCATCATGTGTCCGAGATGTCGAACCATCAGCGACCCGCCCGGCGACGACGCGCCGAATTCCCGTGCGAGCTGCTGCAGCGACCAGCGCAGCACCGCCGCCGGTTCGGAATCGCCGCTCACGATCACCACGGGTGGCAGGCTGCCGAGCAGCAGCGGCATGCGTTCCTCGTACGCGAAGCGGCCGCCGATCAGAAAGCAGTCGGCCGGCTCGCCGTAGTGCGCGACACCGCGTTCGAGATGCCGGTACACGTCGGCCGCAGGCACCGGCGCGACCGACGGATCGCTCGCCAGCGAAAATGCCCGTGGCGCGGCGAGCAGGAAGCAGTCTCCCGTGCGCAGCCGAACGGGCGGCCCCGCACCGTCGACGGTCAGCCAGCAGCTGCCTTCGACCACCGCGTTGAACTTGATTCCGTCGGGCGGGGGAAGGTCGACCGCCCACGGGCCGCCGGCGCGCAGGCCGGTGAAAAACGAGTCGCGCGTTTCCAGCAGCGACAGCACTTCCGATAGCGGGTCCACGCGCATTCCCCGGACGATCTCGACGAAAAACCGGATTCTATTGCATTCACAGTCCGGATGCGCCGCTGGAGAATGCGTTCGTGCAGTGACGCGGCCGATGGGCGGCTGCGTACTTCGCGCACCGTTTCTGGAGCTTTCGATGACGAGCAGGCAGCATCCCCTTCATTCCGGATTCGACGCCGCCTCGACGGCGAGCGACGTCCTGGCCGGCCTCGACCTGCACGGCAAGACCGCGGTCGTCACCGGCGGCCATTCGGGTCTCGGCGTCGAAACCACGCGGGCGCTGGCGCAGGCCGGTGCGCACGTCGTCGTCGGCGCACGGAGCGTCGCGGCCGCGCGCGAGGCGACGCACGACATCGCCGGCGTGGAGATCGCGGCGCTCGAACTTGCCGACGCCGCGAGCGTGGCCGCATTCGCCGCGCGGTTCGTCGATGCGGGACGCCACGTGCATATCGTCATCAACAGCGCGGGCATCATGGCGTGCCCGGAGACTCGCTTGGGCGACGGTCGGGAAGCGCAGCTGGCCGTCAATCACCTCGGTCACTACGCGCTCGTCAACCGGCTGTGGCCCGTGCTCGCGCATGGCGGCGGCGCCCGCGTGGTGGCGGTGTCGTCGCTCGGGCACCGGCTGTCGCCGATCCGCTGGGACGATATCGATTTCGCGCGTGGTTACGACAAATGGCTCGCGTACGGGCAGTCGAAAACCGCCAATGCGTTGTTCGCGGTACAGCTCGACGTGCTCGGTGCGCCGTTCGGCGTTCGCGCGTATTCGCTGCATCCGGGCAAGATCGCGACGCCGCTGCAGCGTCATTTGACGCGCGAGGAAATGATGGCGCAGGGCTGGGTCGACGAACACGGCGTGCCGATCGATCCGACGTTCAAGACGCCCGCGCAGGGAGCGGCAACCCAGGTATGGGCGGCGACGTCGCCGCGTCTGGCCGATCTCGGCGGCGTCTATTGCGAGGATTGCGATGTCGCGACGGTGACGCTCGGCGACGAGGAATCGGGCGTGCGGCCGCATGCGATCGATCCGGAGGACGCGGCGCGGCTGTGGGCGTGGTCCGCGGCGGCGACGGGCGTCGATGCGTTTGCGGCGCGGGGCTGACGCCCAGGCATTCGCCAGGCCGGGCGCCGCGCGGGTATCGGCGGCGGTTCGATACTCGCGCGCGGCAAGCTAGCCGCGCGCCTGCCGCAGCGCGCGCCCCATCTCCGCGATCGGCATCGCGACGATTGAATTCAGCAACCGCATTTCCCCGGCGTCCGGATGCGCGATGTTTCGCACTTCATCGAGCGTCTGCTCGACGTGACGATCGAGCGGCTCGAGAAAGCGCTGCAGTTCACTGGCGGCCGCTTTCTCCCTGAGCCCGAGCGCCTGACCGAACGCGACCAGCGCATTCGCGTCGATATCGGCCCGCGTCGCATGCCCGAGCGGCATCGTCAGCTCGCAGTGCGGCCAGTGATCGCCGCGATGGTCGGGCCGGTGCGTCGGCGTGTGATACACGACCGTGCTGACGATGTCGTAGAACGGCGCGAGCCGGTAGCCGCGCGCGTCGACGAAGAACGACAGGTTCTTCAGGTGCGCGTCGGCATTGCCGACCACCACGTTGAACACAGTCCAGCGGAACACCGACAGGCGTGTCAGTGCGCGCGTGCTGGTGCGGTCGATCGCGCGGGCGAGCTCCTGCGCATTCGCCCGCTGGTACTTGAAACCGCGGTCGTAGTTGAGCAACTGCATCGCGTCGATCGTATGCACGCGCCCGGCCGGTTCGGACGCGATGTCGCGGTCGAACCGGTCGATCACGTAGCAGGCGGACGGCGCGCGCAGGAAATGCACGTCCGGCACGTCGAGCCCCATCTTCTTCGCGAGCTGCATGCAGAAGAACTCGTTGATCGCCGAATGCGGATAGCCGGCCGCGCGCATGTCGGGTTTGAGCAGGTGCATCGACGGTTCGCTGCCGACCGGCTCGAACAGCGCGTAGTCGGGCGCATCGCCGCGCAACACCAGCAGCAGCTTCTGCTGCGCGCCGGCCGCCGACATGCGCTTGGGCGCGGTGGCGGTCAGCGCGCGCTCGGGCATCGCCAGGATCCGGCGCTCGAGTTCGTCGAGCGACAGCGGCTGCAGGCCGCCGGGCGTTTCCTGCTCGCCATCGGCCAGCAGCGTCAGCGCGCCGGCCGATTCGCGGCCGAAGTATGCGAGCAGGCCCCACGCGTCGGCCGCATCGACCTTCGCCTCGCGCGCGAGCGACGTGCGCATGCCCTCCTCGGGCAGCAGGTTGTCGAAGAACCACTGGACCGGGCGATCGGTCGATGTGTCGGTGAACACGCCCGCGCGCAGCGGAAACGCCGGCGACAGCGGATATGCGACGGGTGACGCGAGCCATTGCGGGTCGTACGCGAACGACCAGATCCCCTTGTCGTCTGTCAGCGTGCCCATGCGCACGCCGTTCGCGGATGCGATCAGCGTTCTAGCCGCCATGGCTGCTCCTGCGGCGTTGCGCGGCCTTCAGCGCGGTGGCTTCGGAGATCTCGATCGACGACTCGGCATACAGCCGCACGCCCAGTTCGCCCAGCAGCAGCATGACCTTGCCAATTTGCGCGGTTGGCTTGCCGGCTTCCACCTGGCTGATGAATTTCGGCGACAGCCCGGTCGCGTTCGCGAGTTCGTCCCGGGTGAACCCCTGCTGGATTCGCGCGGCGCGAATGAAGTGGGCGAGCGCGCCGATCGTGTCGACGGATTGGGACTCCGACATGACGTTCTCCGTGCTTCGTATCTGATCGGGAACAGTATTGCATACCTCATCGGATTCGGCAGCAATTCGTATTCGTACGGGAACGAACGGCGGAACCCGCCAGCTGCATCTTTATTTCGTTCCCGATCGGGAACGGATCGCCGAGAAAGGCATGCTGTGACGATGTCCGTATCCGGTCGGATACGGAGAAGGCGGAGACCGTGGCACCTTTGCACGCGCCCCCGGCCGCGCCGACGACGGCGCCCGCTGGATGTCCGCCTCGGCAGTCAGTCCGCGGCCGTTCCACGCGCCGAGCGACGATCCTCGATCGTTCGCGAACAGATTCGGCCCGAACCTTTCGCCACCGCGGCACGCTGTCCGCGGAACGCCTCTTTCTACAATTTCCCCCGACACGCTACACGCGCCGTCGCACCCGGAAAGCAGGCCCGATCCTTGCGGCCGGCAAGCGTCGTCGGCGGCGTTCGCGCCCCGACACATGACACATGACGATTTGCGCGGGAGGGCGTATGGAACCGATGCCGGTCGTACTGCAGTGGCACGACGTGCTCGCCAGGATCGCGCTGGCGCTGGTCGCGGGCGGGCTGATCGGCGTCGACCGCAGCGAATCCGGCAAGACGGCCGGCCTGCGCACGACGATCCTCGTCTGTCTCGCCGCATGCCTGTCGATGCTGCAGGTCAATGCGCTGCTGCTGCAGGCGGGCAAACCGGAGGGCGCGTTCTCGGTGCTCGACCTGATGCGGCTGCCGCTCGGCATCCTGACCGGGATGGGCTTCATCGGCGGCGGCGCGATCCTGCATCGCGACGGCCTCGTGTCGGGCGTCACCACGGCCGCGACGCTATGGTTCGTGACGGTCATCGGGCTGTGCAGCGGCGGCGGCCAGTTGTCGCTCGGCGTGCTCGGGCTGGCGCTCGCGCTGCTGGTCGTCTGGCCGCTGCGGTTCGTCGAGCGACGCTTGCGGGGTGTCAGGACCGCCCTGGTCACGGTCGAATATCCGCTGGGCTCGGCTGCGCGCGAGCAACTGGCCGCGAAGCTGCGCGATGCGGGTTTCACCTGCCGGACGAAAAGCTTTTGCGAAACGGCCGCCCGGGCGGTGCGCGAGGAAGAACTGTTCGTGCAGTGGCGCGAAGCGATCGGCGCCGACGTGATGCTGCAGCAACTGATGCGGATCGTCGAATCGGCCGGCCTGACGTCGGTCCGCTGCTCGACGGAGAACTGACCGGCCCGACGGCCGGAACGCGCGATGCTCGTGCAGCAAGCCGCCGTGGGCGGTTGATCAAGGAGCGAAACATGACATGTGTATCGGAAGTAATGACACGCGACGCCGCGACCATCGGCCCGACGCAGAGCCTGCGCGAGGCGGCCCGGTTGATGAGCGACCTGAACGTCGGTGCGCTGCCCGTATGCGACGGCACGCGCCTGATCGGCATGCTGACGGACCGCGACATCGTCGTGCGTGCGGTGTCGATGGGCGTGCCGCCGGACGAGGCGGTCGAAGGTGTCGTCAGCGGGCCCGCGAACTGGTGTTACGAGGACGACGACATTTCGGTGGTGCAAAAGAAGATGGAGGACGCGCAGATCCGCCGCGTGCCGGTGGTCGACCGGCAGAAGCGGCTGGTCGGCATCGTCGCGCTGGGTGATCTGGCGAGCGCCGCGGATGGCGCGATGTCGTCGACGCTCGGCGCGGTGTCGGCGCCGTCGCGCCCGGATCGGTGATCGCCATGGCAGACACGGAGAACGACATGAACGAAGACAGGGAAACGCAGATCCGCGAGCGCGCGTACCGGCTGTGGCAGGCGGACGGCGCGCCGGACGGCAGGGCCGACGAATACTGGCAGCGTGCCGAGCAGCAACTCGACGCCGAGGGCAGCATCGCAGTGGACGAGCCCGCCGGGCAGACAGAAGAAGTGCCGGCCGATCAGTCCGCGAAGCGGCGCATTCCGGGCGAGCCGCTGCAGGACACCGATGCCATACCGACCGACGAGGTCGCGCACGAAAGGCGGCGCACGCGGTGAAACGCGGTGCGCGGCGAGCCGGCAAGGAGGACGAAGATGACGGCGCACGCAGGAGAAAAGGCGGAAAAGACCGGTGACTTTCGATGCGAGAAATGCCATCGGTCGACGCACGTGCAGGCGGGACACCCGATCCCGAAGTGCCCGCATTGCGGTAACGGCACGTACGGCGAGCGTACGCGCGAGCCGGGCAACAAGCAGTAGGGGCGGCCGGCGCACGTCGCATCGTACGGCGCGACGTGCGCGATCGGGCCGCAGCACGCACTGCGGCGACGCGATCGGCTAACCGTCCTCGCCCACTTCGGTCGGGTCCGGCAAGTCGGGCAGGTCGTCGTGGCGCCCGTCGTCGGGCTCGGGCGGCGGAATATCCGGCGTGTCGGTCATCTCGTCGTCGTTCGGTGTCGCGTTTGTCGTGTGCGTCGCGCTCATGATCGTCCTCCTCGGTGTCGACAGGGCGCCGGCGCGCAGCCGGCATGTCGCTTTCGAGCATCCGGCGTGCCGCGTTGCGTTTCGTATCGGCGCTGCCACTCGCGTTGCGCAGGCTGCGCCGGATGACGCACCGCTTGTAATTTCTTTAGCGGATTCATTCGCTCGCGGTGAGGCGGGGCTGCCCGATGACGGCATGTCGTTTGCTTGAAGCGTTGCGGGCCGCGGCACTGCCCATTGAGGCGCGGTGCGGCGCAACGCAGTCCCCATCCGGACAGGGAGAAATTCATGACCCAGGACAGTCAACGACAGGCCCCGCGTCGCCCGACGCGGCGCACGAGACGGCCGACACGCCCGAGCGGCGCAACCCGACCCGTGGCGGCGAATCGACCGCGCGCCCCGGCCATGCGCCCGGCGGCGGCGAGCTCGATTCGATTCCCGACGATCAGGCGCGCAAGGTGGTGCCGGACGACCCGCGCCAGACCGAGGCGCACGATCCGGCCGGCAAGCCGTGGCCGGACGAGCACGATGCGCCCGACGATTCGGGCAACCGGCCGCGGCCGCTGTAGCGCACCGGAGCGGGGCGCCGGCCGAATCGTCACGCGTCGTTCCGTTCCGCCCTCCACGCACCGGAGTCCATCATGTCATCAGACGAAGTTTCCGAATCGCGCCGCAAATGGGTGCAAGGCACGACGGCCGGACTGGTCGCCAGCGTCGCCCTGCCGACGCTCGCGCAGACGGGCGGCGGCGCGCCCGACGCCGGCGATACGGCGCCGCGCGATCCGCGCACGCTTTATCCGCATGCGCCGTTTCCGCAACAGCAGCAGCCCTGGCCGGGCCTCGCGGGCCGCATGACGCCGCGCCCCGATCACGGCGAGCGCAGTTATCGCGGCAGCGGCCGGCTCGACGGCCGCAAGGCGCTGATCACCGGCGGCGACTCGGGCATCGGCCGCGCGGTGGCGATTGCCTGTGCCCGAGAAGGCGCGGACGTCGCGATCGTCTATCTGCCCGACGAGGAGCCCGATGCGCGCGAAGTCGTGGACCTGATCCGCGGCTCGGGACGCAAGGCGGTGCCGCTGCCGGTCGACATTCGCAGCGAAGACGCGTGCAACGGCCTCGTCGAACGGGCGGTCGCCGCGCTCGGCGGGCTGGACATTCTGGTGAACAACGCGGGTCGCCAGCAGAGCCACGAATCGATCCTCGACATCAGCACCGAGCAGTTCGACTGGACGCTGCGCACCAACCTTTACGCGATGTTCTGGATCACGCGGGCCGCCATTCCACACATGCCGCCCGGTTCGGCGATCGTCAACACGACGTCGGTCAATGCGTACGACCCGTCGGCGAACCTGCTGGACTACGCGATGACGAAAGCGGCGATCGCGAATTTCACGAAGGGGCTCGCGAAGCAGATGGTCAAGCGCGGCATCCGCGTCAACGGCGTCGCGCCGGGGCCGTTCTGGACGCCGTTGCAGGTCAGCGGCGGGCAGACCACGCACAACGTGGAAACGTTCGGCGAACAGGTGCCGATGGGGCGGCCGGGGCAACCGGCCGAGATCGCGTCGATCTACGTCGAACTGCTTTCGTCGCGTTCGAGCTACGTGACCGGGCAGATCTATGGCGCGTCGGGTGGGGCGGGGCAGCCTTAGTCGGCAGCGCGGTGCAGGCCGACGCGGCTGTATGCGGCCGGAGCCACCGTTCATCGACACCGCCTGGGCGATTCCGCCCCCCAAATCGGCGCCGTATGCGCGAGCAGCGATCTTTATCACCGCAGCAGATAAACGTATCCGAATCGCTTCGTTGACGCATGCCGGCACGGCCTCGTAGATTCGCGTTTTGACCGAATCAGGGGCCGTGCCGTGACGACTACCGCCATCCGCGACGCCGCAACGCTTTCCGCCGGGCCTCCCGCCTTGCGGCCGGACGGCGCGGCGCAGCATTTCGACATCGTGCCGTTCGACGCGCCGCTCGGCGCCGAGGTGATCGGCCTGAACCTGTCGCAACCGCTTGGCGCCGACGATTTCGCGCGCATCCATCGCGCGCATCTCGATCACCACGTGCTGGTGTTTCGCGACCAGCGCATCACGCCGGACGAGCACATCGCGTTCAGCCGCCGCTTCGGCCCGCTGCAGATTCACGTGCTGCACCAGTTCGCGCTGGCCGGCCACCCGGAAGTGCTGATCGTGTCGAACATCGTCGAGAACGGCAAACCGGTCGGGCTCGGCGACGCCGGCCATTTCTGGCACTCCGACCTGTCGTACAAGGAAAAACCGAGCCTCGGCTCGCTGCTGCACGCACAGGAGCTGCCGGCGGAAGGCGGCGACACGCTGTTCGCGAACATGCATCTCGCGTGGGACACGCTGCCCGCGCACCTGCGCCGCGCGGTCGAAGGGCGGCGCGCAGAACATACGTATCTCGCGCGCTATGCGGAACTGCAGGCGCGCAGCCCGTGGCGGCCGAACCTGTCGCCCGAGCAGATCGCGCAGGTCGCGGCGGTCGTGCATCCGATCGTGCGCACCCATCCGGAAACCGGCCGCAAGGCGCTGTTCGTCAGCGAGCATTTCACGACGCGTATCGTCGGGCTGCCCGACGACGAAAGCCGCGCGCTGCTCGACGAACTGTTTGCGCACAGCGTGCGCGCCGAGCACCTGTATCGGCACGCATGGCGCGACCACGATCTGGTGTTCTGGGACAACCGTTCGCTGATGCATCTCGCCGCCGGCACGCCCGACCATCTGCGCCGCAAGCTGTACCGCACGACGATCGAAGGCGACGCGCCGTTCTGAGCCGCGCGCCGCGTCATTCATTTCTGCTTCTTCCTGACCGGAGTTCCGATGTCGTTTTCGTTCTTGCCGGCGCGTCGTGCGCTGGCGGCCACGCTCACCGCCGCGCTCGCCTTCGCGGGCGCGGTCATTCCGCAAGCCGCGCATGCGGAAGGCCGCATCCGCATCGCCGAGCAGTTCGGCGTCGTCTACCTGATGCTGAACGTCGCGCGCGACCAGCAACTGATCGAGAAGGAAGGGCGCAAGGCCGGCCTCGACATCAAGGTGGACTGGGTGCGGCTGTCGGGCGGCGCGGCCGTGAACGACGCGCTGCTGTCCGGCGCGGTGGACATCGCGGGCGCGGGCGTCGGGCCGCTGTTGACCGTGTGGGACCGCACGCGCGGCCGGCAGAACGTGAAGGGCGTCGCGTCGCTCGGCAATTTTCCGTACTACCTCGTGAGCAGCAACCCGAACGTGAAGACGATCGCCGACCTGAGCGCGAAGGACCGCATCGCGGTGCCGGCGGTCGGCGTGTCGGTGCAGTCGCGCGTGCTGCAGTACGCGGCGGCGAAGCAGTGGGGCGACAAGCAGTTCGACAAACTCGACCCGCTCACGCAGGCGATTCCGCATCCGGACGCGACGGCCGCGATTCTCGCGAACAGCAACGTGATCACCGGCCACTTCGGCAATCCGCCGTTCCAGGAGCAGGAACTTGCCGGCAACCCGAACGCGCACATCGTGCTGAATTCGTATGACGTGCTCGGCGGCCCGAGCTCCGCGACGGTGCTGTACGCGACCGAGAAGTTCCGCGACGACAACCCGAAGACCTACCGCGCGTTCGTCGCCGCGCTGGCCGACGCCGCCCGGCAGATCGCGGCCGATCCTGAGCGCGCGGCCGATACCTATATTCGCGTGAACGGGTCGAAGATCGATCGCGCGCTGCTGCTGAAGATCCTGCGCAATCCGCAGGTGCAGTTCAAGACCGCGCCGCAGAACACGCTGCCGCTCGCGCAGTTCATGCATCGCACCGGCGCGATCCGCAACGAACCGAAGTCGTGGCGCGACTACTTCTTCGACGATCCGGCGACGGCCGGCGGCAGTTGAGCGGCGCCGATGCCGTGACGCCGCGATCGACGCTTATGCGTCGGCGCGGTTTCGATATGTGCAATCGATGGTTGGTCCGCACGACGCCCGGCCGTATGTTGATGCTTTTCCCGCAAGAGATTCGATCGTGAACGCCACTTCTCCCCGAACCTGGTTGCCGCCGTATGCGGCACGCGGCGGCGCGTCGCCGGCCGCGTCCGCCGCATCCGAGGCCGGTGCCGCCGGGCGGCCGGCGGCGCAGGCCGCGCAGGCCGGCGCGCACAGCGCACGCTTGCTCGCCATCGACGCGGTCAGCCTCGAATACCGCAGCGGCGCGCGGATCGTTCGCGCGACGCATCAGGTGAGCTTCGACGTATACGGCAGCGACCGCTTCGTGCTGCTCGGCCCGTCGGGGTGCGGGAAGTCGACGCTGCTGAAGGCGGTCGCCGGCTTCATCGAGCCCGTCTCGGGTTCGATCACGCTCGACGGCCGGCCCGTGCGCGGGCCGGGGCCCGACCGCATCGTCGTGTTCCAGGAGTTCGACCAGTTGCCGCCGTGGAAGACGGTCGTCGAGAACGTCGCGTTTCCGTTGCGCGCCGCCGCGAAGCTGTCGCGCGCCGAAGCACGCGAGCGTGCGCTGCACTATCTCGACAAGGTGGGTCTGAGCACGTTCGCCGACGCCTATCCGCATACGTTGTCGGGCGGCATGAAGCAGCGTGTCGCGATTGCGCGGGCGCTGGCGATGCAGCCGCGCGTGCTGCTGATGGACGAACCGTTCGCGGCGCTCGACGCGCTCACGCGCCGCAAGATGCAGGAGGAACTGCTGCGGCTGTGGGACGAATTCCGCTTCACGCTGCTGTTCGTCACGCACTCGATCGAGGAGGCGCTGGTGGTCGGCAACCGGATTCTGCTGCTGTCGCCGCATCCGGGCCGCGTGCGCGCGGAGCTCAACAGTCACGAGCATTCGCTGGAGAACGTCGATACCGGCGACTTCCGCGACAATGTCGCGCGAATCCACCACCTGCTGTTCGACACCGACGCACCGCATGCACCGCATGCACCGCACGCAGCGACGACGGAGGACGCCGCATCATGAGTACGATCGATCCGGCCGTGCCGCCGCTGCCGCCCGTGCGCGCCGAATACACGCGCACGCTCGACGCGCTGCCCGACGCCGAGCGCGCGGCGCCCGCGCCGCTGCTGCGCCGCATCGCCGGCGCCGCCTGGTTTCGCCGCAGCGTCATCGCGCTCGTGCTGATCGCCGCATGGGAGATCGTCGCGCGCATCGTCGCGAACGATCTGCTCGTCCCGACCTTCGGCGCGACGCTGGCCGCGTTCGTGCAGGGCATCGAGTCGGGCGAACTGCTGGTCAAGACCGGCATCTCGATGTCGGTGCTGCTGCGCGGCTATGCGCTGGGCGTGCTGCTGGCGTTCGCGCTGACGTCGCTGGCGGTATCCACGCGCATCGGCCGCGACCTGCTGACGATGCTCACGTCGATGTTCAATCCGCTGCCGTCGATCGCATTGCTGCCGATCGCGCTGCTGTGGTTCGGGCTCGGCACCGGCAGCCTGCTGTTCGTGCTCGTGCATGCGGTGCTGTGGCCGCTCGCGCTCAGCATCTATACCGGCTTCGTCGGCGTGCCCGCCACGCTGAAAATGGCCGGGCGCAACTACGGGCTCACGGGCCTGCGCCAGATCGCGCTGATCCTCGTGCCGGCCGCGCTGCCGTCGATCCTGTCGGGCCTGCGCGTGGGCTGGGCCTTCGCGTGGCGCACGCTGATCGCGGCCGAGCTCGTGTTCGGCGCGAGCGCGGGGCAGGGCGGGCTCGGCTGGTACATCTTCCAGAACCGCAACGAGCTGTATACCGACCGCGTGTTCGCGGGGCTCGCGGCCGTCATCGTGATCGGGCTGCTGGTCGAGAATCTGGTGTTCGATACGCTCGAACGCGCGACCGTGCGCCGCTGGGGCATTCAGCACTGACGGGGCGGTCCGCGATCAATCCCGGCGCTTGTATATAACGTAAGCTGAAATCGGTTTATCACGCGCGGCGGGGGCGTCCTTATACTCGGCGGATGCGTGTAACGGACGCCGTGTCGCGCGTTGCCTCGCCCCCGATCTCCCCCAACAAGGACCTGCCGAATGACTGCCCGTGATGCCGTCGATCCGCGCGACGCATTGCGCGACGCGCTTGCCGCGCTGCCCGATCTCGCGACCGCGATCGGCGAGGATGCCGCACCCCGCGAGGCGCGTCGCGAACTGCCGTTCGAGGGCTTCGCGCTCTTCCGACGCTCGGCGCTGGGCGCGCTGCGGATCCCGGTCGAACGCGGCGGCCTCGGCGGCACGCTGGTCGACCTGTTCGACACGATCGCGACGCTGGCGGCCGCCGATTCGAATCTCGCGCACGCGCTGCGCATCCACTACGACCAGACCGAGACGCTGCGGCTGTCGCCGCGGACGGCGTTCAACGACGTGCAGCTCCAGCGCGTGCTCGCTGGCGCGATCTTCGGCGGCGCGTCGACCGAGCGCGGCACGTCGCGCCCGGGCGAGAACACGACCGTGCTGCGCCGCGACGGCGACCACTACCGCGTGACGGGCCGCAAATACTATTCGACGGGCACCGCGTTCGCCGATTTCGCGCGCATCAACGTGGAGAACGAGCAGGGCGACGCGCTCGCCGTGATCATTCCGGTGGCGCGCGACGGCCTGCAGGTGCTCGACGACTGGGACGGCATGGGCCAGCGCATGACCGCGAGCGGCAGCCTGTTGCTGAACGACGTGCAGGTGTTCGCGGACGAAGTGGTCCCGCGCGACGGGTCGACGCTCGTCGGCCGTCATTGCGGCGCGCTGCGGCAGCTTCATCTCGTCGCGACGGGCGCCGGCATCGTGCGCAACGTGGTGGCCGATGCGCGCCGCTACGTGCTCGCGCACGGCCGTCCCGCGCTGCACAGCCCGGCGCCGACCGCACGCGACGATCATTTCATCCAGCAGATCGTCGGCGAGCTGTCCGCGCACAGCCATGCGATCGACGCGCTCGTGCGAGAAAACGCGCGCGTGCTCGACCGTTCCGCCGACGCGATCGAAGTGGGCGCCGCCGATGCGGATGCACTCGTACTCGACAGCGCGCTCGCGACGGCGCGCACGCAACTGATCGTCAGCAAGCTCGCGCTGCATGCGGCCGAGCGGCTGTTCGAAGTGGGCGGCGCGTCGGCGACGGCGCGCGAGCACAACTTCGATCGCCACTGGCGCAACCTGCGCACGATCTTCAGCCACAACCCGTTGCTGCACAAGGCGCGCGTGGTCGGCGATTACGTGCTGAACGGCGTGACCACGCACCTCACCGAAGGGCGCGTGTTCTGACGGTGGCCGCCGACGGCGGCTGCTACGCCGTCGTGCCGGGTTTCAGCGCCGGCTTCAACGCCGCAAGCCGGCTTCGCGCAGCAGCGGCAGCACGCGCTCGCCGAAGAAGTCCAGGTCGGGCTTGAAATCGTAGAAACTCAACTGGATGCCGTCGATGCCCGCGCGGTGCAGCCGCACGATGGTATCGGCGACTTCTTCGGGCGACCCGGTGATCGAGATGTTGCCGCCGATCGCGCGCGCGGCGGCCTGCGCACGCTGCTCGAACCCGCCGCGCCACGCGTGCGCGTCGCTGTCGAAGCGATGGAAGCTGCCTTCGTCCGCATGCGCGACGATCGCGTCGCGGTAGGCGCGCGCTTCGGCCGCCGTCTCGCGGCAGATCACGAGCGGATTGAGCAAGGCGCGGATCGTGCGGCCGCGTGCGGCGGCGGCCGCCTTCACGCGGGCGGTATGCGCGGGCAGCGCATCGATCGCGCGTTCGGCGTCCGGGCCAGCCGGGCTCGTGACGAACACGATGTCTGAATAGCGCGCGGCGAATGCGATGCCCGCATCGGAACCCGTCGCGTTGATCAGCAGCGGGCGGCCGTAGCGCGGCTTCGGCGTCACGAATGCGCCACCCAGCCGCCAGCTCGACAGCTCGGGCGTGTAGCTGAAATTGTCCGGTTGCGCCCACAACTGCTGGACCGCATCGAGGAATTCCGCGGCCATCTCGTAGCGCCGGTCGTGTTCGATCCGGTTCCAGCCGAACATCTCGTGCTCGATCGCGCGGTGGCCGGTCACCACGTTGATGCCCCAGCGGCCGCGCGAAATGTGGTCGAGCGTCGCGGTGAACTTCGCGAAATGCAGCGGATGCCATGGCCCGTAGAGCACGTGGCTCGTCGCGACGAGGATGATCCGCTCGGTGCGCGCCGTCAGCGCGGCCAGCGTCATGAACGAATCGAGCGCCTGGCCGTCGAACACGCCGCCGTAGCCGCCTTTCGGCAGCCATTGCGACAGCGCGAACACGAGATCGAAGCCGAGCGCTTCGGCGCGGGCCACGAGATCGGCGTTGTAGTCGAACGTCCAGTCGGTCGAGCGCGGCAGCGTCGATGCGCTCCATCCTCCAGCCTGGATCGGCAGGAACAGCCCGAGCATCAGCGGCTGCGCGAGCGTGCGCGAGACGGGGCTGTCGGGGAATTCCGCCGGCGAACGAACGTCGACGAACGGCGTCGGCGCGAGCGCGGCGGCGAGGGTGGAATCGCTCATCACAGGGTCCTTGCTGAAAGGTGCGACGCGACTCGCGCGACTGCGCGGCCCGATGCGGCGGCAAGTGGCGCGAGACGCGTCATAACTTGCCCGGCCGCGGGTCGGGCACGAAGCCGTCGCGGTTCGGCATCCGCACGCGCGGCAGCGTGCGCGCGTCGAGCCGGGCGTCGCCGGGCACGATGCCGTTCAGGTGGAGGACGTACGCGGTGACCGCATAGACGTCGTCCGCGCTCAGCGATTGCGGGGCGTTGTACGGCATCGCGCGGCGAATGTAGTCGAACAGCGTCGTCGCGTACGGCCAGTAGCTGCCGACCGTCTTTTTGGGCTTCGCGCTGGCGAGCGAGCCGACGCCGCCGACGAGCGGATCGCCGACGCCGCCTTCGCCGCCGGCGCCGTGGCACATCGCGCACTTGTCCGCGAACACGTGGCCGCCGCGGGCGACCGTACCCGCGCCGGGCGGCAGGCCGCTGCCGTCCGGTGCGACGTCGATGTCCCACGCGGCGAGCGCCGCGCGATCGACCGGCTGGCCGAGACCGAAGCCGGCGCCGAACGCGCTCGACGTCATCGCGCAGGCTGCAAGGAGGCAGGCGAGCGGCTTACGCATTGCGCACCTCGCCGTCCGTGCCGACGCGCCAGTTCTGGATGCCGTTGTAGTGATACTGCGAGTTCAGGCCACGCGCGGCGACGAGCGCGTCGCGGGTCGGCTGCACGTAGCCGGTCTCGTCGGTCGCCCGGCTTTGCAGGTCGGCCGGCTCGCCGCGCCACACCCAGTCGGCTTCGAAGCGCGTCAGCGCACGATCGCGTACGTCGCCGGCGAGCCGCGCCGGTCGCCACGTGCGGCCGCCGTCGGTCGACACGTCGACGGCGCGAATCCGGCCGCGGCCCGACCACGCGTAGCCGCTGATCGGGTAGTAGCCGTGCGCGGCGAGCCGATGGCCGGCCGACGGCCGCGTGATGACCGACTTCGCGTCCATCTCGAACACGAACTGGCGCGCGCAGCCATCCGGCAGCAGATTCGTGTATTTCGACGTTTCCTCGCGCGTCATCTCCGGCGCCCGCACCAGCTTCAGCCGCCGCAGCCACTTGATGTTCGTGTTGCCTTCGAAACCCGGCACGATCAGCCGCACCGGGTAGCCGTTCTCCGGGCGCAGCCGTTCGCCGTTCTGCGCATAGACGACCAGCGCGCGCTCGAGAATCCGGTCGAGCGGCAGGCTGCGCGTCATCGCCGCGCCGTCCGCGCCTTCGGCGAGCAGCCAGCGTGCGTCGGCGTCGATGCCTGTCTCGTCGAGCAGCGTCGACAGCCGGACGCCGGTCCATTCGCAGCACGACAGCAACCCGTGCGTGAACTGAACCGGCAGCCCGCTCGGGCCGTTCCATTCGCTGCCCGTGTTGCCCGAGCATTCGAGGAAGTGAATGCGCGATTCGGACGGAAAGCGCAGCAGGTCGTCGAGCGTGAAGACGCGCGGCTCGCGCACCAGGCCGTGCACGACGACGCGATGGCGTTGCGCATCGATGTCCGGCACGCCCGCGTGATGACGCTCATAGACGAGCCCGTTCGGCGTGATGTCGCCGAACAGGTCGGCGAGCGGCGTCATCGACGAGCCGGAACCGGGCAGCGCCGGCGTGCGGGCGCTGCGGCGAATCACGTCGCGCTCGTGCTGCCCCGGCACGCCGTAGGGTGGCGACAGCAGCGGCGCACCGGGCGTGCGCGTCCACGGCGGCACGTCGAGCGGCTCGCTCGCGAGCGCACCGCCGGCGGGCAGCATCGCGGCTGCCCAGCCGCCGGCGAGCTGGCGCAGCGCCGCACGCCGGCCGGAGCGCGGCGCACGGGGAGGAAAACGGGAATCGGTCATGGTCGAATGCGTGTGGCGCGCGGGAGCCGCGCGGACAAACGATCATTCTCGGCAACCGGGCGCGGCACGGCAAACAACGATTCCCGCTTTGCTTATCGTGACGATTGCGCCGCGCCCGACGCGCGTGCCCTCAGAACTTCACGCGCAGCCCGCTGACGAACGCAAGCTGGCGGTTCGTCGACGACGCGCTGCCGATGTTCGAGATCGCCGCGATCTTGCGATAGCCGCCCGACGTCGCGGTGCTCGCATCGCCGGCCGCGAGCTGGTAGATGCCCGACACGTAGATATCGGTGCGCTTCGACAGCGCATAGTCGAACCCGAGCGTGAACTGGTGCCAGCGCGGCTTCAGCGTCTGGCCGCTCGTGCCCGGCAGGCCGCTCGCGCGCCCGTCGGTAAACGTATAGACGCCGATCAGCGTCGTCGCCGGCGTGATCTGGTAGCGCGCGTTCACGTCGTAGTTGTTGAACTTGCGCGACGAGCCGTCGAGATAGTTGAGCTGCGTGTGGCTCCATGCGAAGCCGAGCGTCGCGGGGCCGAGCGCGTAGTTCGCGCCCACCGCGCCGATCTGCTGCTTCAGTACGCCGCCGTTCAGCCCGTAGAAGAATGCGCCGCTGTAGTCGTTGCCGGTGGTCGAGGTCGCGCCGCCCACCGCGCCGCTGGTGTTCGACGCCGCATTCGGATGATTGAACCGCACATAGCCGCCGCCGATCGACAGCGGGCCGTTCACGTAGTTCGCCGATGCGCCCCACGCGTTGTTGTTCGAGAACCCGGTGCCCGTGCCGCCATTGGCCTGGTTGCTGAATGCATAGAGCAGATCGGCCGTGAAGCCGGCGATCGTGTCGCTGCGGAACTTCACCGCGTTGTTCAACCGGAAGCTCTGGTTCAGGTTGTCGT